>JAFQZB010000122.1 GCA_017406175.1 Selenomonadaceae bacterium
GAATCGCTGTCGAATGTTTCAACGTTTTTCAGGTGTTCAATAGCGGCATTTTTTTCAGCATCAAAGTCGGTTAGAGCTTTTTTTACGGAGCGGAGTTCGATTTTGAGCGAATCAATAGAAGATATAGTAGTTTTGTTTTTTGCCGCCAATTCAGGATGGAGCTGGAAAAATTCGTTGCGAATATCTGTTTCGATATAACCACCTTCGGTTGCCCATTGATAAAGTGAGGCGATGGTAATACCGTTGGGATCGTGACGAAAGCCGTTCCATTTACGTTCGCACTCACCTTCCTTGAATTCCGGTTGGGAGCGACTCCAATTTTCCCAAACGCTACAGTTCATCCCCTCATTGAACAAGGCAAAGCCGACATCAAGCCATTTCTCATACTCGCCGTCAACAACATTGATATAGTCAAGCATACGATGAATGCGGAATTCCTTTAAGTTGGGATTGTCGTCGACAAAATCAAAGTCGTCATTTGATGTTGATTTAATTTCTGGTGTTTTTTTGACGTAGAGAGCATTTAATTTTTCGTCGATTTCGGTGGGAGAAAAGCTCAAGCCAGAATCGTCAATGATGTGACAGAGGGGAGCATTGTCCGTACCTAGTTTGTAATTAAAAGTGCCTGGAGTGCGAAGAATACGGGGTAAGTCGCCGACACCATCAATTTTTTTGCCGTTGGCTTTTTGTCGAACGACTTCGAGAAGTAAATTGTTGCGTTTTTTAAGTTGTTCGCGATTTTGTTCGGTAATTTCAATCGGAGTGTTGAAGATATAATAAGCGTGAAGCCCATAGCCCGAATGGATAATGATTGAAGGAGTGAAGGGGAGGAAAGATTTTGCTTCGTCGGAGTCAGCGGCAAAAAGAGAAGGGTCGCCCTTGTGAGCATCAGAGCGAATATCGATATCTACGACAATGGCAGTTTGATAAGAAACAGAAAGTTCATCACCGCGTTTCTCGTTTGTAGGTTTAATGCATACAGGATTGACGGAATGCCAAATATCAAAGCCCTTATCGGAGAGTTCGATAGCTCGTTGTGCCATAAGTTGAATCTGCGCGGGAATAGCAAAGGGAAAAGTTCCGCATGTTTTTGTCCAGAAGTATGCGAAGTTTGTTTCGGGAATTTTTCCGTAAAGCTTATTAAAAAAACTTACGAGTGCAGTGATACGGCTTTGCTTGTCAGTGGTTGTCATTATGTAAATCCTTTCTGTTCATTTTAGTTGCGGTCATTATTTTACGTTGATTTTTATTGATAGACTAATTTTTATTGGTAGGTAGATTCAACGTAAAATTTGATTTCCCTTTTTTGAGCATAAAAAAAACTCCCGAAGGAGCAAAATTTATTTTAAGTTCAAAAGCCAATCTGCCGAGCATTTTAGTTCCGTTGCTATTCGAAAGAGAGTTGGTAATGATGGGTCGTTAAGTCCTCGTTCGTATTGAGCAATACTGTTGTAGGTCTTAAATCCGACACGCTCTGCTAATTCTCGTTGTGTTAAGCCTGCTGCTTTTCGTGCTTGCTTAAGCCGTGAGCCGAAAAATCGTTGACGAAAATCTTTTTCGAAACGTTCTTTCAATATTTGTACCTTAAGAAATATATTTTCGCGAAGTGTCGCTATTGAATTTAGAGCTTCACGATAAAATTTCATTAGCTCAATCGTTCGTTCCAATTTTTCCTTATAGACCTTTTCCTCTGTCGGCATGAATTTTTCAACATAGTACCTTTGCAGTTCACTGAGCCGCATAATATGTCGTTCAAGCAAAGCTTCATAAAAAACTGTACGATCACCAAGTCGAGTAATAATTTCAAGATTTTTAACTGTTGTAACCTCTTCAATAGTTTTTCCAAATACATTTAAAAAAATTTCGTCATCGTCGACAGGAAGATTGAAATCTTTAAACCAGCGTCGTTGTAGAATTTTTGTTGCATCGAAACTACGCAGAGCGTAAGCGTTTTTAGTCTTTGGCATTATAATCGCCCTCCAGGTTGACACTTGCGCGGGCGTCGGCAAGTGCGGCATTGAATTTTTCTACAGATTAGTTTATTTTACTGACAAAAATCTCGTGTCGAGATAATTTCACCTTGTAAGTTATTGTCTTCATCGATATAATATTATATTTCACATCAAAGATTTTCACAAGAGATAATCGCATAGAGACGCGAAATTTATTTCTGTGGTCTTATCAAAACGCAAAAAAATAAGAATCTGGAAGACCTCTTTTGTGCCACAATGGGCACAAGGAGGTTTTTTCATGGCTACATATCATTTGAGAGTGAAAAACGATACACAACCCAGCGGAACAAAAGTATCGGCAAAACGTCATGCCGACTACATTTTACGCGAGGACGGAAAATCCCATGCAGACTATATCAATCGAGAAGGAGCACAAGGAGAAAAAACAGACTGTGTTTTCAAAGACAGTCAACTGCCGAAGTGGGCAAAAGGCTCGGCACAAAAGTTTTTCAGCGCGGCAACACGTTACGAGAGTAAAGGAAACAGGCGGTATAAAGAAATCGAACTGTCTTTGCCCAACGAATTGACTTTGGAAC
>JAFQZB010000015.1 GCA_017406175.1 Selenomonadaceae bacterium
TACTGGGCGATAATGGCTTGAGCAATTCTCCTGCCGGGTGTGTCTCGATTCTTTCTTTTCATCTCTTTTTCTCTCCTATATCAAAAAAATGGATTGTGCTCTCTTACTTACACAATCCATTTTACACTACCAAATTCGTGGTCGAAGAAGTGCTCCGTTACGCGATTCCTTTTCTTTCAAGGCACTCGAAAGTTTTTTGAAAGAATACCGTCAAAGCAACCTCGCGTTGGCTATTTACAAATTTTTTTTCCGCACGCCCAAAAAAGAGCGACGAAAAAATTTCTTCGCCGCTCTTTTTAATTCTATTGCCTAACAAACTCCCCTAATCTCTTAATCCTCCTCAGCCAATTCTTTAGTCAATTCCATATATCTCTATTCTATCTTTTTCATATCTAACTTTTTACAGAGCTTACCAAAACTCTCCCCGAAACTAATTAACATCTCCCTAAAATCTTCTCTGTCCATCCCAAACCTATTTAATTGCTCATCTGTTACTACTTTCATTATCTTATCAGTTCTACTACGAACAGCTTTTTCTGTAAGAAATTCTTCATCAATAATGGTCTCTTCTTCTAATTCCTTGTACATAATAGCTTCGTCTAATTGCTTACTAATCGCCGACATTTCGAGCACTAATTGTAAAATTCTATCACTCCAGTAATCAACTTCCACTCCCGTTGTCTCTTTAATTAAAGATGCTGGCATAATTCTTGGGTCTAACAATAGTTTAAACGAAAGCTTCAATGGAATATCTTCACATTTCGCTCCTAAATGCAGTGCATCTTTTCTTCCTAATTCTACTAATTCTTCCAAATTTATTACATCTATCAATTTCGGGTCTTTTTCTACTGTCTCATAAATATCAGTCAAATCATCAATCATTTCTCCACTTCTATAATCGAAAGACCCCTTTCCTGATACTACTAAGAATACATTTGAAACTAACCGAATTATTCTCTCCTCTACTACCTCTTGATTCTGCTTTACCAATCCTTCCAGATAATCCATTAACCCTTCATAATCCAATTCTGAAGGAAAACTCTCTTTCGGCATTTTCTTTAATAGCTCATACTGAATCTTAAACCACTCATCCGTCTCCCTTACTACATTTCCCCACATCATATCATCATCTATAAAAATATCGTGAATATCCAATCTTAGTTCCTCCTCATTTTTACTCATGCTCGGAATCTTCTTCCAAGATAATCAATATTCCAATTTTAACTCATGAACCTAATTTTCAAGTGCTAATCAATATACAGTAGTTATAATAATTCCATCCTTTTCTTCGTAAAAATCATGAAAAGAAAAATCGCTTATATCTCCTACAAATTCAAATTCTGGTTCTGAATCAAAATACTCTAAATCGTGCAAAGCAAGTAAATATGCCTCTAATGAATCAAATTCTGGATTATAACTATGGTCATATTTCATACCCGCTATGCTATTCTTCATCATAATCTCTATTAAATCTGCTTTCACTAATTCCTTAGTTAAGCTCGAATCTCCATATACTTGCACTTCAATTTCTTTATCCTGTTTCTCCATTATTCTTACTATAAGCTTTTCCCCTTTACTGGTGCCCGTCGCTATTACTTCTCTATTCTTTTTAACTGGCTCACGACGTTTACTAATCATCAGAGAAACTTCCTTCCTTACAATTTCCTACTTCTCATCTGTAAATTTCTCGCCCATGTCTTTATACTCTGCTCTTGAAGAAAAATGTTCATCGGCTCCAACTCTTGTCGACTATCCCAAGCCTCCAACGCCTCGAAATATTTTTTCCTGTCCTCCTCGTGAATTATCACCAGTGGACTATTTTTTTGCAACAAATAATAATTTAAGGTTAGTCGTCCTGTCCTGCCATTTCCATCTGCAAACGGATGGATATTCTCGAACTTCACATGAAAGTATGCCCCGACCTTTAATATATCTTCTCCTTTATAGTCATCTATCTCCTTGAGCAACTCCGACATTTCTATTGGCACATCTTCCGGCAATGCTCCTACCTCTTCGCGACCTACTACATAATCATGTACTTTAAATTTGCCTGGTCGTTCACTTGCATCCCACCGATTTTTATCATATGTATTCTTTGTCAGTTGATAATAAAACCTACAAATCAAATCTTCATTCAACGGCATTTTCTTTTCAAATGCTCCGAGCAACTCATTAAAGGCATCTTTAGCATTTCGGATTTCAAACAATGTACGCAAGTCACCAGTATAGCCTACCACTCTATCATGTTCAAAGATTTCTCTTGTGTCGTTGTACGTTATTGCTTCATTTTCAAGCTTGCACGAATGATATGCTAGTGAAATTATTTTCCCGTTTATTGCTGTCTCTAATTCACTGACTGAAGAAATCGTCTTGCCTCTCCAAAATTCGACGACATTTTCATATCTAATCATCATTCTACCTCTATTCCACATGAGTGGAAAAAATAACTCGCTATCTCCTCCAAATATTCTCGATTCTGAAGTTTTAACAACCATTCCTCTGGAATTTCTTCCACTCCGTAATAAATACCTGCTAAACCTCCTGCCACTGTTGCTACTGTGTCTGTATCATCTCCAAGATTCACCGCTTTTAATACCAGTGCTTTATAATCTTTTGTATTCAACAAGCACCACAGTGCCGCTTCCAATGTATCGACGACATAACCTGTACTTTTTATCTCCTCTTCTGGCAAGTTTGCAAAATCTTCTCGCCATAATCTTGAATACTTTTCCAACTCATCTGTAAAGCAAGAACCACTATAATATTTTTCAGCATTCCCCAAACCTATTTGAATCGCCTCTGGGATGCTTTTTCCTCCCAGCAACTGTACTGCTATTAAGGAATAAATTCCACAACCAACCATACTTCTCGGATGCGCATGGGTCAAGGCTGATACTTCATGAATCACCAACATTGCCCTTTCATCAAAATTTTTTCCATAAACGCTGTGTAAATAAACGGCAACAGGCAAAATCCTCATCAGCGAGCCGTTTCCATTTGAATAGCTTTCTTCTGAACCGCAATCCTCAAGAGGTTTTTCTCTGACATATTTTATTATCGCCGATAACGTTGTTCCCCCACAATCGAATACCTCCCCTCTTGCTGTAAATTTCCCTTCAAAATACCAAAGGGCAAAATTATTCATTAAATCCACATAGTCTATTCTTTTCTGTCGAGCTATGCTTTCCATCGTTGCTATCGTCAGGCTTGTATCATCTGACCATGTTCCTACCGGTTGATTATGACTTCCAAATCCGAACATATCTGTTACTGGTTTTCTTTTAAGAGTCTCTCGACTTTTAAATTCCACCGGAACACCAACCGCATCAGCGACCGCTATTCCCATTGTCATTGCTTTTATAGTCTCTAAGTTAATCATCCTCTTCATTCTCCTCTTTTTTAATCAGTTGTTCATAACAAAGCTCACGACATTTACGAGCCAGCTCATTATCCGGTTCAAGTTCCAACACCTTATCAAAGTCGGCTATTGCCAATTTATAATTATTTCCCCATCTTATTATCGCCAGTCCTCTATACAAATATGCTTCAACACAATTATTGTCCATTGCTATAACTTTATCAAAATATTTACAAGCAAGAATTTCATCGTTTAAATCCCAAACGGTATAACTTGTTCCTAATTCCAAATGCGCCAAGCCCAGCAAAAAATAAATCTCTTTTACCATATCCGAATCTGAACCAAATCGAACAAATTGCAATGCCTGACTGCAATAAGCCACCGCATTATTATATTTTCCCATTGCATAGTTTTTACGCGCTTCTTCAAGTTTTTCCCTAGCAACCAATTTGTCTTCTTTCATAACATTATCTCCTTTAATCACTAAATTTAAATCTGATATTGGCGGGAGTCCTTCCCCAAACTTTTCTTTCTCCTTTGAGTAATAATTTCTCAGCCGTTTCTCTATTCATTTTTATACACGATGTAAGCCATTCATCATCACTCATTTCAAGTGCCCTGTCATATTCAGCAAGGGCTTTTTCATACTCGGCAAGCTTCAAATAGATATTCCCCAGATTGTAATAGCCAGAAACTTCATTCGACTCAAACTCTATTGCTTTTGTATAATCTTCCAATGCCAGCTCATATTCTCCATTTTTCTCATGAGCCAGACCACGATTATTGTATGAAATCACATCATCAGGGTTCAATTCTATCGCTTTTGTGTAATCCGAAATTGCCCTCTCCAATTCAAACAACTCATAATGATTATAACCTCTCAACCCATAAGCTTTATAATTATCCGGAGCTAGGGCTATACATTTCGTAAGAACAAAAATTGCTCGCCTATATTTCTCTTTGTTGAAAAAAGCTACACCCAACCAAAAATGAGCTTCCGCATTCTTGGGATTTAA
>JAFQZB010000123.1 GCA_017406175.1 Selenomonadaceae bacterium
AACTTTTTCAATGCCATTATTACTGACGCTGTAACCAGCAGGAATGGAAAAGTTTTGCAAATCGTTATTAGTGGCAACGAAAGACAAGGAACGAATTTGAGCTTGAATTTCATTGTGGCGAGTCAACAAATCATTTTGACGGGAGTTAATGTCCGCGGCTTTGTCGCGGACAACAGCATTCCATTCGTTGACGCTAGCTTTTTTCTCTTTAGTTTTGCGATTAAAAAGAGTAATCTCGCTTTTGAAGTCGGAGAAAACTTTTTTGTCGAAGAGTTTAGCGAAAGCGGCAGCGTTCAAAACGTCCTCAGAAAAGATAGAATCGCTGTCGAATGTGTCAACGTTTTTCAGACGTTCAATCGCGTCATTTTTTTCGGAATCGAAGTCGGCGAGAGCTTTTTTTATGGAGCGGAGTTCGATTTTGAGCGAATCAATCGACGAGACGGGAGATTGATTTTTTGCCGCCAGTTCAGGATGAAGTTGAAAGAATTCGTTGCGAATATCTGTTTCGACATATCCATTTTCGGTAGCCCACTGATAAAGTGAGGCGATAGAAATGCCGTTTGGGTCGTGATGAAAGCCGTTCCATTTGTGTTCGCACTCGCCTTCTTTGAAATCAGGTTGGGTACGACTCCAGTTTTCCCAAAGGCTACAGTCCATGCCCTCGTTGAATAAGGCAATGCCGACCCCAAGCCATTTTTCGTATTCACCGTCCACGACGGTGATAAAATCAAGCATACGACGAATACGGAATTCTTTAAAGTCGGGATTGTCGTCAAAATAATCAATGTCGGTTTTGCGTGCAGGTTTCGATTGCAATTCTGTAGTCGGAGCGGCGATTATCATAGCGTTCAATCTTTCGTCGATTTGGTCGGGAGAAAAGCGCAAACCGGAATCTTCTTCGACGATGTGACATAAGGGAGCATTATCTTTGCCGAGTTTGTAATTAAAAGTGCCAGGAGTACGAAGAACACGAGGCAAGTCACCTACGCCGTCAATTTTTTTGCCGTTAGCGCGTAGGCGAATGACCTCAAGCAAAAGATTGTTGCGGCGTTTAATTTCGTCGCGATTTTGGTCAGTGATTTTAATCGGAGAGTCGAAGATATAGTAGGCATGAAGCCCATAACCGGAAAAAATAATCAAGCTGGGAGTAAAGGGTAAAAAGGATTTGGCTTCGTCGAAGTCAGTAGCAAGAAGTGACGGATCGCCTTTATGAGCGGCAGAGCGAATGTCGATGTCGACGATAATCGCGGTTTGATAGGAGACGGCAAGTTTGTCGCCACGTTTACCGCTTGTAGGTTCGATACTGACAGGATTGACGGCGTGCCAAATGTCGACGCCATTATCTGAAAGTTCAATAGCCTTTTGAGCCATAGCTATACGCTGAGATGGGGCAGCAATTTTGAAAGAGTAAGTTCTTACACCGTCTGAGAATTGCATGAGGTATGAAAAATGCTCATCTGGAATTTTACCAAAGAGTATATTGAAAAAATTTGCTGTTTCTGCGATTCGGCGTTGCTTATCAATAGTTGCCATTATGTAAATCCTTTCTGTTTTTGTTTCTTATGAGAATTAGCTTACGTTGATATTTATTGATAGACTATTTTTTATTGGTAGGTAGATTCAACGTAAAATTTGATTTTCCTTTTTTGAGCATAAAAAAAAAGCTCCCGAAGGAGCAAAATTTATTTTAAGTTCAATAGCCAATCTGCCGAGCATTTTAATTCTGTTGCTATGCGAAAGAGAGTTGGTAGTGATGGGTCGTTAAGTCCTCGCTCGTATTGAGCAATGCTGTTGTAGGTCTTAAACCCGACACGCTCTGCTAATTCTCGTTGCGTTAAGCCTGCTGCTTTTCGTGCTTGTCTAAGCCGAGAGCCGAAAAATCGTTGTCGGAAATCTTTTTCAAAAAGTTCTTTTAACATCTTTACTTTAATCGAGATTTTTTCTCTAAGTACCGTTATTGAATTTAAAACTTCATGATAACGTTTTATCAATTCGTTTGTTTGTAGTGCTCTCGTTTTCCAAATTTTTTTCTCTGTCGCCATAAAATTTTCAGTATAATATTTTTTTATTTCGTTTAGTCGTGTAATGTGCCGTTCAAGGAGAGCTTCATAAAAAACAGTGCGTTCGCCAAGATGAGTAATAATCTCAAGATTCTCATTTGCGCTTTTTAAAAAACTTTCTTCTATATCCCTTATCACAGTTAAAGAATCATAAGATGTAGCATTTTCAACAATATTGTAAAAGCCGAGCAATACTTTTTCATCATTGTCGACAGGAAGATTAAAATCTTTAAACCACTGTCTTTGTAGAATTCTTGTTGCATCGAAATTGCGCAGAGCGTAAGCATTTTTAGTTTTTGGCATTATCATCGCCCTCCAGGTTGACACTTGCGCGAGCGTCGGCAAGTGCGGCATTGGATTTTTCTATAGATTAGTTGTTTTGCTGACAAAATTTTGTGGGATAATTTACCTTGTAAGTTATCGTCTTCATCGATATAATATTATATTTCACATCAAAAATTTTCACAAGATATAATCGCGTAGAGACGCGAAATTTATTTCTGTGGTCTTATCAAAATGCAAAAAAATAAGAATCTGGGAGACCTCTTTTGTGCGAGAATAAACCAAAGGAGGTTTTTTTCATGGCTACATACCATTTAAGAGTGAAGAACGATACTCAACCAAGCGGAACAAAAGTATCAGCAAAACGTCATGCTGATTACATTCTGCGAGAAGACGGAAAATCCCATGCAGACTATATCAATCGAGAAGGAGCACAAGGAGAAAAAACAGACTGTTTTTCAAAGACAGTCAACTGCCGAAGTGGGCAAAAGGCTCGGCACAAAAGTTTTTCAGCGCGGCAACACGTTACGAGAGTAAAGGAAACAGGCGGTATAAAGAAATCGAACTGTCTTTGCCCAACGAATTGACTTTGGAAC
>JAFQZB010000124.1 GCA_017406175.1 Selenomonadaceae bacterium
CCCGTCGCTTGATTCGATTCGTCACACTTTTGATATACGGTCGCCGCTCGGTCGCGTGCTCTCGGCGAAGGAATTACCCGTGCAAATGGACGGCGGCAAGCTCGTAATGACGCGGAAGACTCCGCCGGTTCGTTGGATTTATCCGCTGATTTTCTCTGACATGTCAATCGGTGCGCTGTCAACGCGGGCTTGGGAGGCGGTTGCAATGGCGGCGGCTTACCTCAACGAACGGTGCGGCTTGCCCGTGCGAATGAGTTCCGGCGAAGGCGGAATGCCCGTCAAACTTTTGGAGTCGGAGTATCTGAAATATTTCATCATACAAATTGCGTCGGGGCATTTCGGCTGGAATCGAATTATCAAAGCGATGCCGCGCATGAAAGTCGACCCGGCGGGCGTGCTGATAAAAATTGGTCAAGGTGCTAAGCCTGGCGACGGCGGCTTACTTCAAGCGGAAAAAGTCGCGCCACATGTCCAAGCAATTCGCGGCGTTCCCAAAGCAACGTTATCCTCTCCGCCGAATCATCAAGGGCTGTATTCAATAGAAGAATCTGTTCAGAAAATGCATTTGTCTTTGAACGCGGCGTTTGGCTTCAGAGTTCCTGTTGCGATAAAATGCGCGGCGTCGTCAACTTCTGTGTCGGTCTACAACAATCTTTTGCGCGACCCGTACAAAATTTGCGGCGGCTTTTTTATCGACGGCATACAAGGCGGCACGGGCGCGGCCAATGAAATTTCGCTCGACCACACCGGACATCCAGTCGTGTCGAAAATTCGCGACTGCTACAACGCGGCGATTGAGCAAGGTGCGCAGGGACAAATTCCGCTTTATGGCGGCGGCGGAATCGGCATGACGGGCAATGCGGCGGCTGACGCTTTCAAGATGATTTGTCTCGGTGCGAACGGTGTTTTCTGCGGAAAAATTTTAATTCAACTGCTCGGCTGTGTTGGCAATGAAAACGGGCGGTGCAACGCTTGTAATACCGGCAAATGTCCGACCGGAATTTGTACGCAGAATCCGCGACTTGTAAAGCGGCTCGACGTTGACAAAGGTGCGCAGAAAATTGTTGACTACGTGCTTGCCTTCGACGCCGAGTTAAGAAAGTTAATGGCTCCAATCGGCAACAGCTCGCTACCCGTCGGCAGAAGTGACGCGCTTGTTTCGACCGATAAAGCCATTGCCGACAAATTGGGAATTCAATATGTTTGCTGAAGAGGTCAACAAATGAACGGATACAAAATCATAGACGAAAAAAATTGGCAACGTGCTACTCACTGCGCGATTTTCAGAAATTATATCGAACCGAATTTTTGCGTGACGTTTGAAGTTGACGTGACAAATTTTCACAGGAAAGTTAAGGAGCAAAATTTATCGTTCACGCTGTCGATGGTGTATGCGATTTGCAAATGCGGCAACAAAATTGAAAATTTCCGCTACAGATTCGTTGACGGCGCGATTGTCCTGTTCGACAAAATCGATACGGCGTTCACGTGGCTGAATAAGGAAACCGAGCTGTTCAAGGTCGTGAACGTGCCGTTGACGCACAGCCTCAAAAATTAC
>JAFQZB010000125.1 GCA_017406175.1 Selenomonadaceae bacterium
AATACTTGCCGGCGATTGTCGGCATATTTTTAATTGTCGTCTCAACAATTTCATTCGGCGCGGTGTGCAATATGGTCTTAGCAGTCAAAGGTTTGCCGACGCTAAAATTATTCCACCGCTACAGCTTTGCACTCATAAAGTTCTTATTCCCCGTGGCAGTGAGGATAGGGAAAGTCTTGGGCATAAAGCGTCGACAACTTGAAGGTTCATTCATAGCGGTGAGTAATTTAATCTTCATGAAGAGCGGGATAAAGGTTCCCGCCAAAAGATTGCTCGTCTTAAGCCCGCATTGTCTGCAGCTTACGGGTTGCCCGCACAAGATTACCCGCGACCCGAATAACTGCAAGCGATGCGGCGGCTGTAACGTCGGCGACTTGATGAGGCTGGCTGACGAACTCGGCTTTACATTCTTTGTGGCGACGGGTGGCACGTTGGCTCGGCAGGTCGTTATGAAAATTCGCCCTCAAGCAGTTTTGGCGATAGCCTGCGAACGTGACTTGATGAGCGGCATTCAAGATGTTTATCCGTTGCCCGCCGTCGGTGTGCTTAATATTCGTCCGAATGGTCCTTGCAATAATACTCGCGTCGATATGGATGAGGTTCGCCGCGTCCTCGACCAAATTATCGAGGAAAGAGGGGACGGCAAATGAGGGAGCTGAACATACCTGAGGGAATCGAAATAGAAAAGAAGTTGCTATCGGCACTGATGCTAAAAGGCGGGCAAGCAATACCAGAAGTGGCGACGCTCTTGACGGCGGAGGACTTTTATCGGCAGGAACACAAGCTGATATATAAGTCAATGCTGAAGCTGAGCGAACACGGAGAGTCATTGGACTATCTGATAGTGGAACAAGCGCTGCGCGAGAGCGGGGACTTGGAAAAGGTGACGCGGCAATATCTGCTCGGACTGTTGCCCTTGGAGTATACGACGCTAAGGGCGGAGACCTATGCCAAGATAATCCGGCAGAAATCGCTAATGAGGCAACTGATGATGGCAGGGAAAAAGTTAGCGGTGGCGGCGAGCGACGAACGCAATCAGATAGAAGAGGTGCTAAGCTACGCAGAAAAGGAAATCCTAAGCATATCGAATCGGCAAGTAGCGAGTGGCTTTGAGGGCGTCGGGGAAATAATACAGCGTTCATTTGAGCGGATAAACTACATGCACGAGCACCGCGGCGAGACGCACGGGGTAAAAAGCGGGCTATATGACTTAGACAAGATATTGAATGGGTTCCAGAAGTCGGACTTGATATTGCTAGCGGCGCGCCCAAGTATGGGCAAGACGGCTCTGGCGTTGAATATAGCGGCGAATGCGTCGCGGGCAAAAGTGGTAGCGATGTTTAGCCTAGAGATGAGCAAAGTACAGTTGGGCAATCGGCTATTGAGCACGGCGAGCGGAGTGAACAGTCAGCAGTTGAATACGGGCAATTTCAGCGACGAGGACACGGACAGATTATTAGACGGGCTAGAGCGGCTAACGGAATGCAAGCTGTATATCGACGACACGGCGGGCATGGGACTAATGGAACTGCGGAGCAAAGCGCGGCGGATAAAGTACGAACGCGGGCTAGACATGATAATCATTGACTACTTACAGCTAATGCAGGGTGGCAAGGCGGAAAATCGTCAACAAGAAATCAGCGAGATAAGTCGAACGCTAAAGGCAATGGCGCGGGAATTGGACGTGCCGATACTAGCGTTAAGTCAGTTGTCTAGGAGCGTAGAGTTGAGGGCAGAAAAAAAGCCGCAACTTAGCGACTTGAGGGAATCGGGGAGTTTGGAGCAGGACGCGGATATAGTGATGTTCCTGTACCGCGACGAGTATTACAATCGGGACGAGGCGGAGAATAAGAATATCGCGGAGCTGATAATCGCGAAGAATCGGAACGGACCCACGACGAGTTTGCACTTACGATTTGATAAGGAAACGATGAAGTTCAGCGATTTGACGCGAGCCGATAATTGATAGCGGCAATAAAGATTAAAGACAGGGCGGCTAAGAGGGTCGCCCATTTAGTTGCAAGGTCATAATCGTTAGCCTGAACGGCGGCATAAATAGCAGTGGAAAGCGTCTGGGTTTGATTAGGGACGTTGCCGGCGAACATAATCGTTGCTCCGAATTCGCCCATAGCACGAGTAAAGCTAAGGACGACGCCGGCAAGGATACCAGACTTAGCATTAGGGATAAGGATATGCCAGAAGATATTCCAATCGGAAATGCCGAGGGTCTTTGCGGCGTTGATGATATTGGGGTCGATAAGTTCGAAAGCCCCGCGGGTGGTGCGATACATAAGCGGGAGGCTCACGACCACGGCGGCAATCACGGCGGCTTTCCACGTGAACACAAAAGAAATATCGAACTGCAGAAGGAATTGCCCAAAGGCGGAGCGTTTGCCGAAGATTAAAAGCAGGAAGAAGCCAACGACAGTCGGGGGCAAGACCATAGGCAACATAATGAGGGCGTCGGCGATAGACTTGCCGCGCTTGAGCTTGCAGACGAGGTAAGCGAGCGCAATTCCGATAAAAAACGTGATGACGGTAGCGACGGCGGCAGTTTTAATGGTGATGATGAGTGGTTGCATACTAATCACGGAGGAAAAAAAGTTGGTCGTCGAAGTGCTGACGGCTCGGCAATGGAGCACGAACGGCGACGAATTTAGAATCAGGCGGGGCGGTTAATATCGTATCCCAATCGACAGCGAGGAATTGATTATCGGCGATTTTCCTAAGGCGGGAGACCTTGCACCCCGTGAGGATAGCGGCATGGAGTGTTTTAGGATTAAGGAAAAGTTCGCGTGTGGAATCAATTTCGGAAATGTGCCCGTCATGAAGGACGGCGACTTTATCGGAGAGGCGGAAGACTTCGCCGCGGTCGTGAGTAACGAGGATAGCCCCGCCGTAGTGCTTGAGGATTTGGGCAAGTTCCAATTCAAGTTGCCACTTAAGATAAGAATCCAACGCGGAAAAAGGTTCGTCTAGTAATAAGAATTCGGCATGAGAGGCGAGCACCCTAGCGAGGGCTACGCGCTGACATTGCCCGCCGCTTAGTTGGTTAGGATAAGCATTCTCCAGCCCGTGCAGTTGAAAGCGTTCGATGTTCTGCTTGAGTTTAGAGAGCTTATCCCCCGTGGCGGCGAAGGTGATATTCTGAGCAACGGTCATGTTCGGGAAGAGGGCGTAATTTTGGAAGAGATACCCGACGCGGCGAGCTTGAGGCGGCAAGTTGATATTCTTAGCGGAATCGTAAAGGGTTCTGCCGTTCAGGGTAATGGAGCCGCAATCGGGCGTCTCAATGCCGGCAATGCATTTAAGGGTTATGGACTTGCCGCAACCAGACGCCCCGAACAGCGCGAAGACCTCATCACGGACGCGGAAGGCAACTTCAAGGGTAAAGTCGCGGAGGCGTTTCCTAATCGAGACATTTAAATCCATAGTTAGCAAAAACTTTCTTAGCGGCGTCGGAAGTCATGAAATCTAGGAACTTTTTAGCGGCGTCGGGTTGCTTAGAAGACTTGATGACGGCGGCAGGATAGATAACGGGCTTGTGACTTCCTTGGGGCGCGGAGCAAATGACTTTGACTTTATCAGATATTGCGGCGTCGGTAGCGTAAACAACCCCGCAATCGACTTCGGCGGCTTCCGTCCACGCGAGGACTTGCCGAACGTCGGAGCCATAAACCGCCTTAGCGTTGACGGCGTCTAGGATATTGAGCTTAGTAAAGATTTCTTCGGAGTACTGACCGACGGGCACGCCCTTTGGTTCGCCGAGCGCAACTTTGCTGACCTTATCGGTTGCCACGTCGTCGAAGCTAGAGATATTTTTATCGGAGTCGTTCGGGACGATAAGCACGACATCATTAAGCAACAAATCTTTGCGGGAGCCTTCGAGGAGTTCGCCTTTATCGTCTAGGGTATTCATCTGCTTTTGGGCGGCGGAGAAGAATAAATCGGATTGCCCGCCGTTTTCGATAGCCTGCTGAAGTGCGCCGCTCGACCCGAAGTTGAAAGTAATTTTGACGTTGGGATTATCCTTAGCGTAGAGTTCGGCAAGGTCATTCATAGCATTGGTAAGGCTAGCCGCCGCAGATACATGCAATTCGACGGTTTGAGGTTGAGAGCCGCCGCCGCAACCGGTCATAAGCAGAGCCGCCGCGAGCAAGGTTAAAAGTTTCTTCATGATGATTCCTCCTAAATAAAGTTGAAGACTGCCCTCCGCATTTGCAAAGGACAGTCCAAAGCTTAAATGTGAATCAGACTTGCGCACATTTGGACATCTCCTTTTCAAGCAAGGAAGGCGGCGCAGTTTCCCGCGTCACCCCGGCTCAACGTCATGGCTCAAGGCTTTAGACGTTTTCGCTCGGAGAATGCATGAAGTTTATCACGCAAGAAAAAAATCGTTGGTTACCTCAATCACGTTTCTTAAAGTTTAGTTTCAATGAGTGCAAGAGCTTCACCTTCACCGAGCGCGATACTTTTAAGACTACTTGGCGCGGGCAATTTTTCGCCGTCTTCAAGCATACCGCTAAGGTGCAAACTCAAGACCTCACGAGCCCTTTTGAACGCCTGATGATAATTTTTGCCTTGAGATATACACGCCAAATCGGGAAAATAAACAGTAATTGCGTTTCTGCCTTCATGGAATACGGCAGGATAAATATAAGTTTTCATGATTTAGAGTTTGGAGACCAATTCATCGCGCAAATCTTTGACGGGCTTATAAAGGCTGACGTAATCCAAATCCTTTTTAGCGCGGAGAGATTCGGTAATATCGGCGATTTTGTCGTAAATGGGAGTAATGGCGAGATTTCCGACTACGCCTTTAATCGCGTGGGCTTGCTCGAAGGCTTCTTCCAAATTACCTTCCGCGAGCAACTTCTCCAGCTTATCGAACGAGGCATTTTTAAGCCCCATACCGAGCATACGGAAATAGAAGGCGGAGTTATTCATACATCTAGCAAGCCCTTCCTTAGTGTTTATTCCGTATGCTTGCAACTCTTCAATCGTTATCATAAAAATTTCCTCCTAAAGTTGAATTCAACGCCGATTATATCAGTTGCGTTTAAAAATGCAAAAAAAATTTGCGAGCCTGAACCCGCAAGGAGTTCTCCTATTAATCAATGGTGATGAGTTCATAATCACTGGTGCCCATTTTATGTTGAGCCATGGCGGACAGTTGCCGCAGACCGGAGCGGCTCTCGATTCGTTCAATCAGAGAATTCTTTTCGTTGCCGGGGAAGTTGTAAATCATATCAACGGCGGCTTGGTCAACGGCGAGAATATCAGTTGAGGCGAGGATACCCAAATCGGGCAACTCTGGAGCGACGGCACCGGCTCCGGCGCAATCGCAATCAATGCTAAGGCGTTGCAGGACGTTGATAAAGACAATGTGTTTGCCGAAGTGGTCACAAATCGCCTTACCAGAATCCGCCATGCGCTCCAAGAGGACATCGCCCATAATCCAATCGTCGCCGTGAATTTGCCGCTTGCCGACCTTGCCCGACGCACAACCTATAGCGATATTCTTCAGACTGCCGCCGAAGCCGCCCATAGCATGTCCTTTAAAATGCGTCAAGGCAATCAGCGAATCATAATTGGTAAGGTGCGAGCCCATAGCGACTTCTTTAAGGTGGAAGGCGTCCTTAACGGGAAAATAAGTATCGCCTTCCTCGTCGAGAATATCCACGGGGCAAAACGTCCAGCCGTTGCCCTCCAAAGTTCTCCTGTGGCGTTCGGTCGTGGAGCGTGCCCCGCCATAAAGCGTATTGGCCTCGACGATTGCCGAGTTTGGAATTTGCGCTTGGAAGTCTTGCACCATATCCCGCGGCAAAATGTTTGGTCCGTTCGGCTCGCCCGTGTGCAGTTTGATTGCCACCCTGCCAGTTATTTCCAAATTAATTTTATTGTAAAGCGCAATCAGATGTTCAGCGTCAATAGTCTTTGAAAAATAAACCGTTGCTTTATCGGCGGGCGGCAGTTTATCAGCTTTAGCGTTATTGGGGCTATCAATACAACCCGTGATACTGGCGATGACTCCAGCAAACCCCGTAATCCCCGCGAGCTTTACAAAGTTTCTGCGCGTGAGCTTCATGTCAAACATCTCCTTCACGCCGATTATAAAGTATGAAGTTGACTGCAAGCAAGCAACGGTAGAAATAAATTTCATGCGCAGAAATATTTGAGCACGGGGAGCTTGCCGAATCTTTTAGCAATGAACAGCGGGATTAAGACGCCTAAAGCCGTCGCAGCGAAAATTATTATTGGCTCCGTGAAAAATTCTTCGGGCGGAAAATTTGTAGTGGCGGCGACTGCCTCATAGAAAACATTGGCGATAATCGGGTGCAAGACTAAAATCATCATGCTCTGCTGTCCGCAGTCGCTTATCAATGAAAAAATTTTTCCGCCCGTCGTCAGCGAGGACAATTTCATAACAAGTAGCGTCCCTGCCAAACCGCCCGAATAAAACATCAACGATTCCCCGTAGCGTCTCGAATGCATGTCAACGAAAGAATTTAAACAAGATACAAACACGAGAATCAACGTCAGCACGGTACAAGTTTTTAGACTAATCTTTTCGACAAAATTATATCGCCGAATCAAGACGCCCGCTAACAAAAAAATCTGCGTGGTTAATGCAATATCAATCCCAAGCGGCAGAAAGAGAAGATTTTTTAAGTTGAAGCCGACGCAGACAGCAATCACAACACTCAGAGTAAAAACTTCCGCGCCTAATTTGTTTAGATAATTAAACAGCTTGACAAAAATTATTTCCGCGAAGAATAATACCGGTAAAAACCACAGTTGTCCTAAAATCAAATCGTTTGAAGCTCCGTTACTAATAAAAATGACTAAAAATGCATTAAACGAATCAATTTCACACCAACCCCATAGATATTTCAAATATTCCGTTTCGTGGCAGATAACAAACCAAATCGGATACCACAAAAACTCGGCTAGGTAATACGGCACGAGCAATCGCTTAAAAAGTTTTTTCGCAAAGGCTTGATAATTCCTTACCCCCCCCCACTTATCAAGATTGAGTAGGTAGCCCGCCATCACAAAGAAGAACGGCATATGGAAAACGAAAATAAATTTTTGTAAATCTCCTTCGCTGAAATGCCCCAGCACAACAAGAATTATCGCTATGCCCTTAGCGAAATCAACCCAAACGATTCGTTCAGGCATTAAGCATCACGCTTTCAAAATACAGCCCGCAGCGCGCCAGATAATAGCGTTCGTTCTCGACGAGCACGCGGTCAGGGAAATCCTTATCAAGGAACAAATTATTGGGCAACTCGACCGGCTCGCGGAAGTACAGATAGCTTGAGCCCTTCATCAGCGTCAAACGGTGTTCGCTGTTGATGTGCCGCCCCGCCTCCTTTAGAATCTGATACGGATAAAGCTCGGCGAGGCACTCCATTAACGCAACGTAACGATTTTTTTCATTGGCAAAGGGACCGTGCCGCTCGCCCTCCAGCACGAAGAACAAATTCCCGAAGACTTGCGGCTCGGTTCGTCCGCGATTGCTTGCGTGCGTCAGGACGACGGAAGAATTTTTCGGCGTTTCCATTGCGTCGAGGGTCGCTAGCATTTCTTCAATCGTCTGGTTGAGGTGCAAGACAGGCTTTTGATTGCGCGGGCGTTTCGACGGCGGGTAAAGCGGCTGATAAAGTTCAACGCGCATTTGCGGGTTGCGGACGTCTGCGCGGCTGAAAATTAACTTAATCGCTTTTAGGATTTGTTGTGACGTTCGATTTGTTTCCAGATAAATTATAGGCGCAATCTTCTTTGGGCTAACCATGTCGATAGTATTCGTCCTAAGGAAAAGGTTCCGCGTGGGGTCGGTGGAGCACAGGCTATTAATCACGTCTGGAAACTCGGCATAGAGACACTTGACCGCGATAAAGAAAAGTTCTTGCCAATCGCGCACGGGCACCCGTTCTTGAAAATAAATCAAGGCGGCGGGCATTTCGTTATCGTTTACCTCCTGCGACTTGGCGGCTAAGTCTAGGATTCTTCCTGTCGGCAAAAGTCTCACTTCCTTTCAAATAGTTTTCATGATGATTATAATAAATCGCCTTCAGAATTGCAAAAAGTTTTTTGTCGTGTACAATGTGGCGAGAGGAGGAATTTTTATGATAAACAAAGGAATCATATTGGCGGGCGGAAGCGGCACGAGACTTTACCCGCTAACCGAAGTCGTAAGCAAGCAACTAATGCCGGTGTTCGATAAGCCGATGATTTATTA
>JAFQZB010000016.1 GCA_017406175.1 Selenomonadaceae bacterium
ATATTATAATTGTTTTTCATTATTAATCTTATTATTTGTAAAAAATTTCAATATTTACTTTGGTAAGAAATTTGATAAGAATTTCTATTATTGCTCTTATTCAGTGTTGGAAGAGAAAATTGATTTCTATTATTTTTGCTGTACTCCGTGATAACAAACCTTACGTTCCTGCTCAAATTTTAACTTGACTTTTTATAGTCGGTCTTCAAAGAAGAAGTAAGTTGTCAATGTAGGCAAGAGTTGAAGAAGAATAGACAACTAGATTTTTGGTGTGCTTTGGAGAAAAAAGAAGTAACATAATGATAAAGAAGTATATATGTATCAAATTAGTAATAAAAAGATATAGAAAGGGGAAGAGGATATGAAAAGTAAAGATTTGGATTTGATGACAGTAAGAGAAGTGTGTGACAGATTACAAATCAGTCGAAATATGGCATATAGCTTATTGAAAAAAGGGGATATAGAAGGAGTCAAAGTCGGAAGAATGTGGCGCATACCAGATAAAAGTATTTTGAATTATATAATGTTAAATAACAAAAGAAAGGAGTGTTTTTATCATGGTCAAGAAGAAGTGCAAGAATCAAAATGAGACAGATGTGATTTTGAGTTCAGGAGAATGTATACCACGAACGGTGTATATGAATAAGAGAGGAAAAGAAATGAGTGACGCGGAACTGGGAGCGTTTGTTCGTAAGAATTACGAACAATATTTGAAGACGATAGAAGAAAATATGCCATATTGGCAAGAAGAAGGAGAGCCGCGTTACAACCTTTAACAAAATCTGCGCGGGCTATGCCTAAAGTATTTCCCGATACGTCATCGAATTTGCTGACCGATTCGGCAAGTTGCCTTATATTTTCACGCGACAAAAGATTTTCATATTCGGCGTACTTGGCAACCGTCATGTATAAATCAGTGCGACTTTTTCCACCAACATTAAGCGATGTTACAGTTACAACAAACGACACGCCGTCAAATTGAAATCGTTCGCTCATCGTCGCTTGCGGGCGTCTGATAAGTGCGCCGAGCGTAGTTTTTATGGCATTGCCAACATACTCCCATATTTCGTTCCAAATAGCAAAAACTCTGCGCCTGTCGGTTGTGCTGGTTTTATAAAGCGCATGAATCATCGACGGAAGGATACAAAAAACGGGGCTAAGCGTCTCATCTTCGCCCGAACCGTATCGAATCGTCCAAACGAGATCTTCCATATCTAAGGCAAGACTTTTGATAATCGGACTGCCGCGCCTCACCCAATGAATTTTGAACGATTTCTCGCCGAATTGAAAGTTACCGCGATTGACGTTGTATTTTACCGTGTCGAAGATTTGAAAGTTGCCGTATTTGATTTCCCGCCTGAGACGGAAAGAGCCTTGTGCAGGTTTAGTTTGAAGTTCAATCCAATCGGCAAGCTCGGCGTGGTAGTTGTCGATAAATTGACCAAGCGTCAGATCATTCAAATCAGCCGATGTGCGCGAATATTTTCCGCCGGATTCAATGGAGAGTATTTCGAGCTTGTCGTTTATCTTGTCGCGGGCGGCAATCACTTTCTTCAGGAAGTCGTCGAGTCCGTTTTTCTTTGCAACCAAAATTTTCTCCTCCCTTCCGAATCAAGCGATACCCAAAACTTTTTCGCGAGCGACGGAAAAGTTTTGCCGCGTGTCATCTTCGACGATTAAGATTGAAAAACCCATTTGCAATTCATAAATAGAAACATCGTAGCGAGCTTTCAACTCAACGTCGAAAATTCTGTAACTCAATGTCCCCGTCTTAAATTCTTCGCGGTCAACTTTCGTGATAGGTTCAGTCAAAGTTTCGCCCTCTGCTTATAGCGATTGAATTTACTCAACGCTTTTGTCGCTTATGAACTGCGCAATTTTGGCAATCGTTTCATCTGCACTTGACCGCGACGAGAATAAAGATTTTGTGTAAAGCGCGTGAATCGCCGGATAAAGGAACGTCATAATGTCGACTGTCTCATTCATATCCTCAAAATGTTCGACTTCTAGGAGGAGCGACATCAATTCTTTTTTATCTCTGTAACTGCTTTCCAGCCAATGAATTTTGCAGGAGGGCATATTGGTTTGAAAATATCCTCTGTCATTGCCCGCCTTGACCGCGTTGATAATTTTTAGCTTGCTGTAGTCGTCGTCACTCGTAATATTGATTTGAATTGTAATATATTCGTCAAGGTTTTCCTGATAAATTTGCGGATAATCTCCGTGCGCCATGCAGAGGCTAAAAAATCTCTCCGCTTCTTCCTTGGCACGCTTGACAGATTTTTCTTGTTCAGCTCTTTCGCGCTCGGTTTTCATTTCCTCAATGCCGCTACGAATTTTGCTGAACATCGAACTGATTTTGCCAAACATATAATGCTCACCTCCCGAAAAAGTCGACTCCGCCTTTTAATTGCTAACGGAGCCGACTTTATTTTTCGCGGCATGATGTGATCAGCCGATGATCTCAATCCGCTGATTGTGTCCGCACTTCGGGCACTTATACGACATGTTGAGCGAACTCTTCACAATGCCCGTGTGCACCTTATCGAAGTGATAGCCGCAGTTGTCGCAAACTCGCTCGTAAGTCATGCGCCCCCATTTTTCGTCCTCCTCCAAGATAATGCATCCTTTAATCGCTATCGCCATAGGGAACCACTCCTTAAATTTATTTATCCCGTTGCCGAGACCTACTCCACAAATCAGCTAAATATTCCGCCATGAAGTCAAACCCATTTTGAATTCGCGCTCGATACTTTTCCTCTTCCACGCGGATTTCTGGCAGTTCTTCGGAATTCGTGCGTTGTCGCCAAACTTTAGAGGGGCTGTCAGGATAATTCCTGCTCACCTGATCAAACATCCACGATATTTCTCTATTAGCAAAACGCTGGCGGTACATTGCCGACTAAGACTCCTTTCAACAGCTCGTGAAATCTTGAAACAGGACGAGTAAATCCCGCTTGCCGACAACAAACTTGTACGTGTCGTTCAAAAGTTTCCTTTCGCTCTTGAAAAAGAAATTGGGCAGATAGCAAATGCTAACGAAACTGTTCTCCGCAAACTTTTCGGGCGAATCACACAGACCGTAATCTTTGTCGAAATTCTTATCGCCCAGCCGCTCCATAACCGGATTGCTCCAACACTTCGTCGCGCTAAATTTGTGCTTGCCGTCAATGTATAAATGGTGAGTTAAACCCGACACTTTTACTTTTGCTACGCGAGCAAATTTGCTTTTAAACCTTATCCATTTGAACTGCAACTCTATCGCGTCGGCATGAAGGTGACTTCTGAACCCCACCGCATTTTCAATCCAAAAGTAAGTGTTACTCAAGGTAAATTTTTTCTCGTCATAAATCGTCACCCTGTCGCGCTGAACAATGTCCAGTTCGGCTTCCTTCACGCCGTAATAATCCGTTTCAAACGTCCCAGACTTCGAGCGCAAAAATCTTTCTTTCCTGCCTTCGTCTTTTTCCAACTTAAACCAACGGCTTTGAAAGTCTTCTATGTCCTCCGTGAAAAAATTTATCGTCCAATCGGCTGTCGGGTGACACGTCATATCATACAACGTCACCATGTACCAATCCGCCTCTTGCACCATTGAAATCACTTCCCTTCAAAAGAGTCCAAGTCAGCCTCGCTGAAGTAAGGAACGTGACTTTCGGCGTCCGAATACCTCAACCCATAAAAAATCACATGCGAACTTTGACTGCCATCAACTGCCACGTCAACTATCTCTCCAACGGCATTCGGGTCAACTTGGAAATCGTCGGGCACGTCCAAGTAAGCGACCATATTGTTGAACCACTGATACCTGACTTTCGGGTCAAACCACCTGCGCTTTTCCTCGAAGTCAACCGTTAATTGCTCCAACGGCAAATGATTGTCCATGCTTAATTGGAAGATTTCGCCGTCGCCAATCCAAAGATCGAGCAGAAACACCTTTGAATTAGCACGGGCGCAGACTTTATCTCCTTTGCCAAACTTCGTGTCGATGATGATTTTGTTGCGTCCGAGCTTGTTGCCTTTGCGCTTGACGAGCTTCAAGTCCTCTTTGAGAAAGCACGGCTTAAGCGTCTCGTCCGCAAACTCCACGATATACGCCGCCGTGTACAAATCAATCCCGACACCAACCACCTTGCCGATTTTGCTTTGCCAGTTGAGGTTATGTTCACCGGGCAGAACCTGCACTTTGTCGCCGACCCTGTACTTAGCCGAAAAAGTCAATCGCATTGGTTACATTTCCTCGCACAGAAAATATCTGTCCAGCTCGGCGACCTTTTCGTCTATGTCGAAGTCGACCACGCTCGCGCAGTATTCGTTATCGTCAACGTACAGAATTCGGTCTTTCTTCACAATGAAGCCGCTCGGAGGAATGCAACCATAGCCGACGACTTCCCCGTTGATTTTTACCGGCAAGCCCGTGTTCATGTCGTGAATCGGCTCAGAAGTTTTAATGTCTTCCTCTTCCCGCCAGCTTGCCCCGTACTGCGTATACGCACTATCAAAAATCGTTCCGTCTACCTCAACGCCAAGTTTATCCGCATCCTTCACGAGATTAACGCACACCGCATTTGATTCCGTACCTTTCTATCGTATCCAAATTGATCCGGTCTGTACCAACCTTTATGAACTGCACCATCGAAATCGCTCCTTCAAAAATCCCTGAAATACTCTACGCAGTAGAAATAACACAGTTCATGTCCTAATTTTTATGCACTCCATCCATTTTTTGTGTTCCGTTTGTTCCAACCATTCCAGTGAAACGAATGATTTCGTCAAAAATTTCGTTCCCAAAGTAAACGATTTTATCCCTTTTGAAGACTTTGTGAAGACTTTTGAAGACCAAAGTCTTCATTGTTTCAATCCCTATAAATGGCGTCATATCAAGCTTTTATCTCAAATTATCAGATAACTTGATGACTTTGAAGAGTTTCGGGAAACATTATTGCCATTATCTTTTTTTGGGGATTCTGTTTTTCTGTAGGTGCTCCGAGCTCCCAAGTCTCCCAAAAGTCTTCAAAGTCTTCACTAAGGGCATTTTTTAGCGTCATGACGCCATTTTTAGGTGAAGACTTTTGAACGCGAAAGTCTTCAAATGAGAATGATTCCCTTCAAAAGTCTTCGCTTTGTGAAAGGCGTAACTTTGAGATTGGCGTTCTATCCCCAACTTTTCTTACTGTAACTCTCGGAAAGGGGGACAAGGGGGAAAACCATAGCCAAAATAGCGAAATTGTGCGCAAAAAAAAATGGGCGATAAGCCCAAAGTAGCGTTTCGTTGAGATTAAACGGTTTAGTCAGTGAAATCGTCGCTGATAGATTGTTGCTTGGGAGCATTACGCCATCCGATTCCATTGAATTTGTATATACCTCTTGTGTTACCATAACTAATACCGTCAACACGTTTAATGGCGTCGACCAAGGCGCGGTCACGGTTGCTGAATTGGCGCAAGCATTCGGCAGGGTACTCTTTCTTCAGGCGTTCCAAGAAAGCCTTGCGGGGAATGAAAAGATTCTGTCCGCGTTCGCAGTGTTCCGAAATGAACTCGCCGATAAAATCATTCTCGTTGAGAAAGTCATGAGTGGCTTGCTTCATGGCACTAGACTCAAGCAAACCGTCACGGTACCAAAGAACAGCAGCGTCAACAATGAGAGAGAGTAATCCGCTTTGAGCATCAGGTTCGGCAAGCTTTTTCTTCAAATAAGGATCGCGCATCTTGCCGACAAAAGATTGGGTAAAGTCGATGTTTAAAAGACGACGCAAAAGCCCTGGGTCACGAGTGTCGCTCAATTCAGGACGATAGTTACCCGAAAGAATCGGAGAAAAGTGCGGCTCGATATTTATTTGCTCTTGATGAAGTTTGCGAATGGGAATAAAGTCGGAACCCGTGAGGTTCTTGAACTTGGCAACGTCAAGGCGTCCACCTTGCGGCAATTCTTCGACGATAGCAATCCGACAAAATTCAAGAGGATTAAGTTCAGTAGTAGCAGCTCCGGCGTCTTGAGTCCTGCCGGTCAGTAAAACTGCGCTGGTTTTGAGAGTGGTAGCATAGTTACCGAAAAGATACATCAAAGTTTTGGTGAGAGTGCCCTTTCCGTTACCGCCACCACCATAGAGAAACAATGCTCTCTCTTCAATGACTTCTCCAGTTGCTGAGTAACCGATGAAGCGTATGAGTGCAGCGCGAGTCTCTTCATCGGGCAAAATGCTTGTCAAGAAATTGTCGACAATGGGATTGCGATAGCCTGGTCGATAAATAGCGGGCGATTGCTGGGTTATGAGATATTAGGGGGCAATGGGATAAAGCTCGCCGGTTTGAAGATTGATAACGCCGTTTTGGACGCAGAAAAGTTCGTTGTGGCGATTAAGGTCGTCTGCAGTGATAAGAATGGAATCGCAAGATTTGAGCAGGGTAATCGCGGAACCAATCTTTTTTGCAGATTGAAATTTGTCGGCGAGGTCACGTTCGACTTTCGATTCGGCGTTTTGGGTCATAGCTTCAGCAAGTTTACGAGCAAGCGGAGAAACACAGGAATTTTTCTCGGAACCATGTTGCCAGATTTTACCGTTGAAGATTAACCAATGTTCAGAATCAGTGAGCCATTTGACGCGCTCGGAGCAAAATCTTTCAAGGCGACTGGCGAAGGCAAGGTCAGAAGGATTGCCGGAAAAGATAAATTCCCAATCTTCGTCGGTGAGCCCTGCAGTATCTTTCTTGCCAAGCTCAGTTTCAACGGCGTTAAGTTCAGCGAGCGAATTATCCAGAATATCTTGAAGGATGCCGCGCAGAACCTCGACGCCGAACTTTTGAAGAATATCATTAGCGTCAATCTTGTTATTGCTTACCATGACGGCAGAGCCAGAAGCGCAAGCTAAATCGTAGTTGGCAATATCTCTTGTCGGTTTGGAAAGGAACCGAACAACGTTTGGACATTTGATTTGAAGGAGCTCTTCGTGGAGTGTTTTTGCCGCCTTAGTTCCAGCGTCATCAGGGTCGAACAAGATGATTATTTGCGGATACTTGTCCATTTTGTTTAAAGCGTCGAGCAATAGGTAACCTTCAGCACAGCCGCCGAGAGCTACGCAATTAAAGCCCGCCAATTCAAGACTCATTGCGTCGATATACCCTTCGACGACGAAGATAATCTCGTTTTGAAGCGCATCGGGATTGAAAAGCTTTTTGTGCCCAGCATGAACTTTTTCTTTAATGAAAGGGCGAGCTTTAATGTCGTAATTCTTAACTTGGTCGGTCAGTCGCGCTAAATATGATGCTTCATCTGAGGGTATAATCATGCGTGAAGTGGGAGTTGCCGGTTGATTGTTAGTGTCTCTAAGAGAGGGGGCAAACCAATCATTTATAAGGCGGCAACTGTGTGCAAGTAGAAATTCGAGTTCAAAGCCGCGCCATTTCTGGTCGGGTTGATACTTCATGAAAGTTTTCAAGGGTTCGATGGAAGCGTTTAAGTCAGTTTGGATATTCTTTAATTCTTTAGCGTCGAGAGGGGGGAGTTTGCGCGGCTTTCGTGACGAGCTACGAACAGAGGAATGAAATGCGAAATTTTCATACTCAATGGGAATGTTAAAGTCCGCGCAGATTTTTTCC
>JAFQZB010000126.1 GCA_017406175.1 Selenomonadaceae bacterium
AACAACAAACTATAAAAAAATCCTTGAACAGATAAAGCATTATCTTCATCCGCTAAGAGACAATCGACTCTTTCAATGAAATTGTCATTATTTCTTTCCTGTCGCTTTTAACTATCGCGTCGCTTAAGTTAATACCATTGCCTAAAGCGAGTATTACATCAATGTCGTTGAACGCTTCTTCTTGCAGATAAAGACTCGTCAACGCATAAAAAGAAAACTCAATTGGATTCTCAACTTATTCATCAACTGCAACATCGTTGTCGCACTTTGTAACTCAAGCTTTTGGTTTGGGGTATCGCTAATATAAGCTCAACGACTACATCATAACTACCCCCCTCAAACAAAAGTAGCTTGTCTTTGATAATATGCAAAAAATTATCGAAATTGACGGGTCTGCTTTCTCGAATCTGGCTATCGGCAAGGCTTTTTGTGTAGTGTACTCAGAATCTACTGGTGAACGAAACATGTACGCTTTTGCCGCGACTGTATTAAGACTCTCAATTTATCAGACAAAAAAAGTTTGAAATTTTGATTGTGTAAATCAGTTGTGGTTTTAATTAAAATGCGATATACTTTAATTAGATTAAGGAGGATAAAAAATGGCGACTGTTAAAATAAAAGATATCGCAAAAAGATTAAATCTATCTCCTGCAACCGTTTCTTTAGCTTTAAATGGACGTCCCGGCGTAAATGAACAAACTCGCAAAAATGTAGTTTCACTTGCGCGAGAATTAAATTATAGCGGAAACATCGGCAAGAACAAGCCGCTTAGACGAAAAGTCCAAAAAATTTTAGGAAATATCGGCTTCTTAGTCTACAAGCGTTACGGAAGAGTGATAACTGATTCAGAATTTTTTGCTACTTTGATTTCTTCAGTAGAGCTGGCGGCGCGCACTCAAAATTATACATTACTTCTAACTTACTGTATTGGAGACAAAGAAATTACCAACACGATTAAATTCCTAAAGAATTCAAATCTTGTCGGTTTGTTAATTTTGGGTACAGAGCTGACTGAAGAAGACGTGGAACTTTTTTATAACTCTGATTTACCGGTCGTGATTTTGGACTGTGACATTGTTGGTAGCGAAATCGACACTGTAACTATTCACAATGAGGACGGTATTTGGCGTGGCATGAAATATCTTTATGAGCAAGGGCACCGCGAAATCGGTTACCTGCACAGTTCCTTTTCCATCAGAAATTTTGAACAGAGAAGACTCGGTTACGAAAACTGCTTGGAAAAATTTTGCCTTGACAGAGAATCGCAAAAAATTTTTCTGGTGGAACCGACAATCGAGGGAACATGTGCAGATATTTGCGAACTAATAAAGCAAGAGGTGAAATTTCCTTCTGCGCTTATTGCTGACAATGACTTGATAGCACTTGGTGCGATGAAAGCGTTCGTACAATGCGGTATAAAAGTTCCCGACGACATTTCGATAGTCGGCTTTGACGATATTCCAATGACATCGGTGGTTGAACCACAACTGACGAGTGTTCACGTCCCTTGTGAGGTACTCGGAGATTTAGCAATCAGACAGCTCTTGAGCCGAAGAAAAAATATGAAGGATGTTCCTAGAAAAACTTCTGTCACTACAAAACTAAACGTTCGCTCAAGTGTCAAGAAAATTTAAAGCGAGACACAAAATTTTTCAAATTCGTCGACACCAACATAGGAATTTTGAGTGCCTTTTCTTGTCACGCTTAAAGTTGCGTACAATGAAGCGCGTTTAATTGATTCGAGCACGTCGCCTGTCCTGCTGTAGTGTTCGACAAAGCAACCGATAAAGGAATCGCCCGCGCCGGTTGAATCGACCGCTTGCACTTTGCGGGCAGGGATAAATTCTTCCGCGCCGTCAGCAAGCCACAGTGCGCCTTGAGAGCCCATGGTCACGGTAATATTTTTCAAGCCTTTGGACAGAAGAGACTGCGCCGCCGATTTAATTTCTTCGCGGGAGCCGACGGGCATGTCAGTCAAAATTCCAAGCTCGGTCTCGTTCGGGACGAAGAAGTCGCACTTGCAAGCCATATCGATTGACAAATTTTTGACGGCGGGCGCGGGATTGAGGAGCACGGGAATTTTATTTTCGTTAGCGAAGTCAATCGCCGCGTAAACTGTCTCCAGCGGAATTTCAAGTTGCAGGACAATCAAGCCGCACTTTTTTAAATCGTCAGCCGCTTGCATGAGCAATTCGGGCGTGAGTTTATCGTTTGCGCCTTTGTAAAGGAGTATGCGATTTTGCCCCGACGCTTCGACGATAATAGTTGCCTCGCCCGTCGCAACTCCTTCGATAACGCTAACTCGGCTCGTGTCGATTTTATTTTGGCGGAAATTTTCCAACGCGCCTTTGCCGAACAAATCATCACCGACCGCCGAAACCATTAAAACATCTGCGCCCAACTTCGCCGCCGCGACTGCTTGATTAGCTCCCTTGCCGCCGTGCGCCGTGTGGAAATTTTGCGCCGCGCGAGTTTCTCCGCCCGCCGGAATTTTATCAATATACGAAACGACATCAATGTTTGTGGAGCCGATAACTGCAATTTTCATTTTAAGACCTCCCGAAAAAATAACCGCCGGAAAATTTTCTCCGACGGCTAACTTTTTTAGAATACGACGCCCGCCCGCAAAATTACATTGGGATACGGGCTGAACTCTCCGGTGCGAATCGCAAACTTCACGCCCGCCGAAAATTTTTTAAGTTCATCGTGCGGCATGAATTCCGGCTTGAGCTCCGGCAGAGATTTTTTTATGTACTCGTAAAGTGTCGGGTTGTGCTCGATAATTTCTTCTGCCAGAATGTAGCCTTCGACCGCCGCTTCCTCAAGTACCGCGTCCAAAGTCTGCTTAAAAGTCGGAACGCCCGCCGTTAAGATTAAGTCGACAATCGGAACGCCCTTGGGAATCGGCATGCCCGCGTCGCCAATCATGAATAAATCTTTGTGACCGAGTGCCGCGATATAGCCGGCGAGCTGTGCATTTAAAATTCCGTGTTTCTTCATATGCTGACCTCATTTCGATTCGTTGCGAGCCTGCAGAGCCATCTTTGCTTCCATGTTGCGCTGGAATTGGTCGATGATAACCGCGAGGATAATAACAAGACCTTTGATAACCATTTGCCAAAATTCGGAGACGCCGCACATAACCATACCGTCTGAGATGACGCCGATAACAAACGCGCCAATAATCGTGCCGCCGATTGTGCCGATACCGCCCGCCATAGACGTGCCGCCCAAAACCGCCGCCGCGATTGCGTTCATTTCCCAAGTTTCACCGCTGGCGGGGTGCGCCGCTTCCAACTGCGCGGTCGTGATAAGTCCGACGATCGTCGCGCAGATTGCCGAGAAAATATAAACCAAAATTTTAACGTTGTCAGTTTTGACGCCGGAAAGTTTAGCCGCCTTCTCGTTGCCGCCGATTGCGAAGATGTGCCAACCAAAAACCGTGCGCTTGAGCAAAATTGCCGCGACAATAGCAATGAGTGCCAAGATAATCGCGCCGACCGGAATTCCCGCAATTCGTCCGCCAAAAAATGTAAAGCCGACGTTGCCCAGCGCGTCATGTCCGAGAATGTTTGAATAAGTCGCGCCGCTTGAGTGGAGCATTGCGAAGCCGCGAGCGATATACATTGTGCCCAGCGTCGCGATAAACGGAGCCACGCCAAATTTCGTGATAATCGCGCCGTTAATCAAACCGACCGCCGCGCCGCAAATAATTGTTATCAGAACGACAAGCGGAATGCTGAAATACAACGTCACGCCCATTGACTCAATCGTCACGCCGTTTTGAATCATGCCGCCGGCGATGATACCTGCTAAACCGACGACCGCGCCGACCGATAAATCAATGCCGCCCGTAATTATAACGTAAGTCATGCCGATTGCAAGTATTCCGTAAAGTGCGACGTGCTTAGCTAAAAGAAGCATCGTGTTCGCCGATAAAAAGTTTGGTGTTGCCAAGCTGAAGAAGACTACCAAAAGTGCCAGCACGATTAGGGTTCGCCCCTTGAGCAACATCATTATAAGCTTAGTGTTGTCTTTTTTTTCTGCCATAATTATCAGTCCCTTCTTAAGCACTTTTGGCAGTGGTGTGACCTTTGTAAGACGCCATGACGAGTTTATCTTGCGTGACTTCCGCCTTAACCATGTCCGCAGTTTTAATTCCGTTCGACAAAACGATAATCCTGTCGGCGATAGCTTCAATCTCCTCAAGCTCGGAGGAGACGACCAAAAGCGAAAGTCCCTCGTCGGCGTAATGATTCATGATTTCAAAAACGTCAGTCTTCGCGCCAATGTCAATGCCGCGGCTCGGTTCGTCGAGGAGCATAATTTTGGGTTTAGTCAGCAAACCTTTGCCGATAACGCATTTTTGCTGGTTGCCGCCGGAGAGCGACAGAATCGGCAGCCGCTTATCCGCAACTTTAATGTGAATGTCGCTGATGTTTTGGTCGATAGCGGCTTCCTCTTTGTCCGACTGCAGAAAAAGTCCTTTGGCGTAGGCTTTCAAGCTTGCCAGCGAAATATTTTTGCCGATGTCGAGAGTTTGAACGAGACCTTCGCGCTGACGGTCTTCGGGCACCCACGCAAAGCCGTTATCAATTTGCGCGGCAACGTCTTTAATATCAATCTTCTGCCCGTTAAGCAAAATTTCGCCGGTGTGTTCGGGACGCAAGCCCATAATGCATTCAAAAACCTCCGTGCGCCCCGCGCCCATCAAGCCGTAAATGCCTAAAATTTCTCCGCGTCGAAGTTCAAAGCTCACGTGATTTAAAAGCCAGCCGCCGCCCTTTTTCGGCAAACACAAATCTTTGACTTCAAGGACGACCTCGCGCTTGCTCCAATCGATTTGCTCTTTGCGTTGAGGATAAGATTTTTTCGCGCCGACCATCTTTTTAACAATCCACGGAACGTCAATATCTTTTACCGCCGCACTCGCCACAAATTTTCCGTCGCGCAGAATCGTCACGTAGTCGCCGATTTGCATAATTTCTTCCAGGCGGTGCGAGATGTACACGATTGAAATTCCTTCCGCCATGAGCTCGCGCATAATTTTGAACAAGACTTGAACTTCCTGTTCGCTCAGCGACGATGTCGGCTCGTCCATGATTAAAATTTTCAAGTCATCGGCGATAAGATTGCGGGCGATTTCAATCATCTGCTGTTGCCCAACGCGCAAGTCGCCGATAATCGTCAGCGGGTCAATCGGGTGTTCGAGCCGCGCCAAAATTTTTTTCGTCAATTCAATGTGCTGATCGTTGTCGAGACCGATTTTATTTTTAGTTTTTTCGCGAGCCATGAAAATATTTTGATAGACGTTGAGATTTGGAAACAGGCTAAGCTCTTGGTGAATGATGCCGATTCCGTGAGCGCGCGCTTGCGACACGTTGTCGAAGTGAACTTTTTCGCCGCCCATGAAAAGTTCGCCCGCAGACTCCTGCTCAATGCCCGCGATAATTTTCATCAGCGTGGACTTGCCCGCGCCGTTCTCGCCGATTAAAACATTTGTCTTGCCCTTGTACACGTCGAAAGAAACTTCGTCCAAAGCCTTGGTGCCGGGATAAATTTTGCTGACTTTTTCCGCGTGCAAAACAACTTCGTCGTCCGTGTGAATTACTTCGAGTTCGTCCATTTTGCTCACCTCACTTGACTGTAATTTCAATCGGCGTAACTAAAATTTCCGTCTTCTTGTCCACGCTGAACGCCCCGACGAAAGAAATCGTCTTGCCGGTTATCGCGCCCAAGTCCAAAGTTTTAACAACGTCGCGGTCAATGACTTCGTGAATGCTCTGCGAAATTTTAGCCCAGTCAACTTGGTTGGTGTAGTCTTCGTACTTGATAAAGCTCAAGTTGTCGCGGACGGCGGAGCCTTTATAAACGCTACCGATTTGGAGTTTAACGGTAACTTGCCCGTCGTAGCCGTTTAGCTTAACGGTCATGTAGCCAGCTTTTTTCTGCTGATTGACTTCCTGAACGACGCCTTCGCCCTTGACGACAAAGCTAAGTTCGCCGCTGGTGCCCATGGAGTAATGCCCGTATTTTTCCACTGTTTTAAAATCGCCGTTGTTTGATTCGTTGAGGAGTTTCGCAAGGTCAACGGCTTTTTCTTTAAGTTCGGGCACGGCTTGCGATTCCCAAATTCCCGCGACACTTTCTGAGGCGTCGAATTTTTTATTGCCGGTCAGCTCGTCTTCCTTGCCGATTTCGACAACTTTAACGCAACCGCTCATTGCCAAAGTCACGACCAGACAAAGCAGAACTGCCAGAATAGTTTTCTTTCTCATGGTGTTTACCTCGTAAAAAAATGGCGAGATGAAATCACAAGTGGCTTGCGACTTCACCCCGCCGCCAATCACTTCAAAATTTGCTTACGGAGTTTTCATAGCTCAGGGCGTGTAGACGAAATTTTTAACTTTGTCGACGTTGTCTTTGGTGATGATGATGCAGTCGACGAGTTGTTTTTCATCTTTGCCGGTCTTGCCCTCTTTAAGATACATATCAGCTTGCTCAACCGCCATTTCAGCGATTAACGCCGCTTGCTGGAGCGCGGTGCCGGTCATTGCGCCGGATTTGATAGCCGCAGCCGCTTCGTCGGAACCGTCAACGCCGATGATAGCAATTTTGCCTTCGAGACCCGCATTTTTAACAGCCGCCGCTGCGCCAACTGCCATGGTGTCGTTGCCGCAAACTATGCCTTTGATGTCGGGGTTGGATTGCAAAATAGTTTCGGTTTTGGAATTGGCTTCGGTTTGTTCCCAGTTAGCGGTTTGTTGCGCAACCATTTTCATATCGGGATATTGGTCGATAACTTCATGGAACGCGCCGGAACGAACGCCCGCATTTGTATCAGATTCTTTGCCGAGAAGTTCAGCGTAGGTGCCTTGCTCGCCCATTGCCTCTACGAACGCTTCAGCAACGCCCTTTGCGCCTTGATAGTTATTAGCGACGATTTGGGAAATTGCCACGCCGCTTGCGTTGATTTCGCGGTCAATCAGGAAAGTCGGGATGTTGGCTTCGCGAGCTTTGCGGACTGCCGCAACAGTTGCGTCAGCACCGGCGTTGTCGCAGATGATAGCCGCCGCTTTGTCGCTAATTGCGTTGTCGAACAGCTCGGATTGTTTGGTCGCGTCGTCGTCGTGAGAAACGGCTTTGACTTCGTAACCGAGTTCCTTAGCCTTGGCGGACGCCGCGTCAGCTTCGGTCTTGAAGAACGGGTTGGAATGCGAAGGCGTGATGATGTAGACAATCTTGGAGCCGCCGCCGGTCAACGGTTTGCTGTCCGTCGTTGCAGCTTCTTTTTTGTCGCCGCCGTCAGCCGGTTTATCGGCAGGTTTATCGCCGCCGCCGCAGCCCGTGAACAATGCGCCCATTAAGCACGCCGACGCAATCAGCGCGCAAATCTTCTTGAACTTCATTTACAAACACTCTCCTCGAAATACAACAAATTAACCTGTCCCCAAAAAAATCAGGGAGTATAAACAAAAGTCTTGAGCTTGGCAACGTTGTCTTTGGTGATGATGATGCAGTCAACGAGCTGTTTTTCGTCCTTACCGGTTTTTCCCTCCTTTAAATATTTGTCCGCCTGTTCGACGGCTGACTCCGCCATAATTTTGGCTTGCTGGAGCGCGGTGCCTAACATGTTGCCCGCTTTTATCGCTTCTGCCGCGTCGTCGGAGCCGTCAAGCCCGATAACAATCACCTTGCCCAAAAGACCGGCGTTTTTGATTGCCGTGAGTGCGCCGACCGCCATGGTGTCGTTGCCGCACACCAGACCTTTGATGTCAGGATTATCTTGCAAAATTCTTTCCATAACTTCGGTTGCTTCTATTTGCTCCCAATGAGCCGTCTGTTGCGCAACCATTTTCATATTCGGATAAGCGTCAATGACTTCGTGGAATGCCGCCGAACGGATATGCGCGTTGGTGTCGGTTTCGCGTCCCAAAAGTTCAACGTAAGTGCCCGTCTCGCCCATTGCCTCGACGAAAACTTCAGCGATACCCTTCGCGCCTTGATAGTTGTCCGCCACGATTTGAGAAATCGCCAAATCTTTTTCCGTAATTTCGCGGTCGATTAAAAACGTCGGGATATTTGCCTCGCGAGCCTTTTTAATCGGAATGACGGTTGCATTGGAGCTGGCGTTGTCGCAGATGATAGCCGCCGCTTTGCCGTTAATCGCCTCGTCGAACAAATCTGATTGCGTAGCTACATCGTCATTGTGAATCAAAATTTTTGTGTCGTAGCCGAGAGATTTAGCCTTAGCCTCTGCAACTTCCGCTTCAATCTTAAAGAACGGATTCGTCGGTGGCGGCATGATGATATACATTGTATTTGAGCCGCCGCCCGTCAAAGTTTTCGCGCTGTCAGTTTTAGCGGGAGCCTCGCCGCCGCAACCTGTCATTAACAAACACGCCGCGCAGATTGCCGCACAAAATTTTTTAAACTTGCTCATGAAAATCACTCCTAAATTTTCCAACACACTCCACCGCCCGCAGGCGGAGCCGACAAGTATTTTCGGCGGAATACTCATCGGCTGATTTATTTTTATTGGAGAGTGTTTGGCAACCTTTTAGAGGAGTTCGGAAATTTTTTTAACAATGCCTTCCGCGTCCATGCCGTAGTAGTGGAAAATCTGCGCGGACTTACCGGCAATGGCGGGTTCGTCGGGCAAGCCGAGACTTACGACTTTGACGGGAGCATTTTCCGCCGCGACTTGTGCGACCATAGAACCAAGCCCGCCAAGTTTAACGTGCTCTTCGACCGTCAAAATCAATTTGGTTTCCTTCGCCGCCTTGATGATAGCTTCGCGGTCAATCGGCTTGACGCAATACATATCGATGACGCGCGCGGAAATTCCTTTAGCCTTGAGGAGTTCGCCCGATGCCTTCGCGCCTTGAACCATTTCGCCGCAAGCAATAATCGTCACGTCGGAGCCGTCTTGAATTGTAACTGCCTTGTTCAGCTCGAAAGGTACGTTGCCTTCCTCGTAAACATCAGCGACGGGATTGCGCCCGATTCTGACGTATGCGGGATCTTTATCCTGCAGAAGAGCGCGAATCAATTTTTCCGTCTGGAAACGGTCGCAGGGCAGATAAACTCGCAAGCCGGGCGTCGACGCCATGATTGCAATATCGTTGGCTGATTGGTGCGTCATGCCCAGTTCGCCGTAGCTGACGCCGCCGGAAATGCCGATAAGTTTAACGTTGGTGTGCGAATAGGCGACATCAACTTTTGCCTGCTCCATTGAGCGCGTCGACAAAAAACTTGCCGGCGAGAACACGAAAGATTTTTTCCCACAAACCGCCAAGCCCGCCGCTATCGAAACTAAATTTTGTTCCGCGATTCCGACTTCGACGAACTGCGCGGGGTGTGCTTTGACGTAAGGATTCAAGCCCGCCGAGCCGCGCGAATCAGAGCACAGCACGACGATATTTTTATCCTTCGCCGCCTCTTCTATCAGCACGTCGTTTATAACATTTTTGTTGGCTATCTTATTCATATTGCGCACCCCTCTCGTCCAATTCCTTCAACGCGGCTTGATATTCTTCATCGTTGGGAACGTGATGATGCCAGCCAACTTGATTCTCAACGAACGAAATGCCGCAACCTTTGGTCGTGTGCGCAATTATTACGGTCGGTTTACCTTTAACTTTTTTTGCAAGCTCAACGGCATTGTCCACGGCGTCAAGGTCGTTGCCAGGAATTGAAATTACATTCCAGCCGAACGCCGCCCAACGAGCTTCCTGCGATTTCTGATTCATAACCTGTTCGGTCGTGCCGGAAATTTGCAGATGATTTCTGTCGACGAACGCGGTTAAATTGTCCAGCTTATAATGACCGCCCGCCATTGCCGCTTCCCAAACGGAACCTTCCGCAACTTCGCCGTCGCCCATGACAACGTAGACGCGATAATTTTTTCCGTCCATTTTGCCAGCGAGTGCCATGCCGACACCCACTCCCAATCCGTGTCCGAGCGAGCCGGTATTCATTTCAATGCCGTTGACTTTATTTGTCGGGTGACCAATATATTTTGAGCCGAACGTCGCAAAAGTTTTCAAGTCTTCTTTCGGGAAAAATCCTCTGTCAGCGAGCACGGAATAAAGAGCCTCGACCGAATGCCCTTTGCTCATGACAAAATGGTCGTGGTCGTCGCTGTTGATATTTTCGGGCGTGACGTTCATCTGCTTATAATAAAGGTCAACCAAAATTTCCATGACGCTCAAGTCGCCGCCGATATGCCCAGTCTTCGCGCGGTAAATCATTTCGACAACGTCCTTGCGCAACTCGTAAGCTTTTTTCTTCAAGTTCATAAAAATTCACTCTCCCCTCAGATAAGCTTTAACCTGTTCTTCAATCGGATCGTAGAGGTCGGGCTTGACGCCGATATATTTGCACGCCTCGTAAAGCACGGGGACAACGTCCTTGTGAATGCCGACGCAGTGATGAATGTAAGGACCTTCGACGATTTTAGCTTCGAGCCGCTTGATGTTTTCGACTTCGACCCAAAGATAAGTGCCCATGCCCTTAGGACCTTCGACGCCTTTTGCATTGCCGAGCAACAACGAATATTCTCCGCCGTCGCCGTCAAATCTGCAAAGCGTAACTTTTCCGTGTTTAGCCTCCGCCGTCAAGCTACCGGGGTGGTCGAACGCCAGCGGATAAGTCAGCTTAGCTTTTTCCTTAGCAATGGAAATCGGCCACGGTCCGCAGTGCTGAAGGAGTTCGCCATTTGGAATATCGGGATGACGAATCGTCCAGTCCGCAAAGAAAGTTCTAGTCGTGCCCATGCCAGCCGCTTCAGCGAGGAGCGCGGTTATCGCTCCGTGAATATCAGTTTCGCAAACGACGGGAATACCTTCGTCGTTGAGCAGAGCATTTGCCGCGCAGGGCATAATTCCGAGTTCGTCCTGCAGAGCGTTCCAACATTGAATCGCGGCGGCTTTGCAACCGTATTTTTTAACGAGCTTAGACATTGCCACTTTCAGCGCGGCGACATTTTCTAACGCTTTTTCATTAACGCAAACTTCCATGTTGGCGCGAATGTAATCAATCGTCTTTTTAACTTCGGTGCCCTCTTCTTTGGCAAGGCGGACTTCTTTGGTGAGTTCGGGAAGCGGAATCGGCGACAGTTGCACGTTGAATTTTTCGAGGAGTTCGCCCTCATTGCACATCGTCGACCAGAAATCAAACGGGCGCGGTCCAATTTACAAAATGCGAATGCTCCTGAAAGTTTTAACGACGTTGCACACCGCGATAAAATCTCTAAGCCCGCGTTCAAAAACAGGGTCATTAAGGCGGCAATTCGTCATGTAAGTGAACGGCACGCGGAAACGACGCAGAACTTTGCCCGTCGCGAAAAGCCCGCATTGCGTGTCGCGAAGTCTAACGCCGTTTTCGTCGGGGCGTTCGTCGAGCGGTCCCCAAAGCAGAACCGGCAAATTCATATCGCGCGCAAGCCGAGCGCAGACATATTCCGTACCAAAATTGCAGTGCGGGAAAAACAGCCCGTCGATTTTTTCCGCCTTGAACTTTTCGAGAATCTTGAGACGGTCATTTTCGTCGTAAAGCAAGCCTTCCTCGTTGATGTCGTCGATGTCGACAAAATCAATGCCCAGCTCGTTAAGGCGATCTTTCGTCAACCCCCGATATTTGATTGCGTCGGGTGCGCTGAAAATACTGCGGCGCGTCGGCGCGTAACCCAATTTAATTTTCGGCATTTTTATTTAAACCTCCCCTAAAATTTAAATCCTGCTCATAGATTTTTTTACTGCCCAATGCCACCCCCTCAAAAGTTTTTCGCGCTGGTCAGCGTCCATGTTCGGATTGTATTGCTTCCAAGACAACCTGTTAAAAACTTTTTCCTTATTATAAAAACCTGCCGCAATGCCCGCGCAATATGCCGCTCCCATGGCAGAGAGTTCAGCTATCGGCGGAACTTCGACAGGTTTATTTAAAATGTCCGATTGAAATTGCATAAGATAAGCGTTGCGCGTGGGACCGCCGTCCGTCTGCAAGCTCCGCAATTCCTCGCCCGAAACTTTTTCCATTAGATGAATCACGTCGTAAATTTGATAGGCGATGCTGTCGACGACGGCGCGAACCATTTCATTTTTGCCCGTGACGCGAGTTATCCCCGCGAAAATTCCCGTGGCGTCGTTGTCGTAGTAAGGCGCACCAAGTCCCGTGAACGCCGGCACAAAATACGATTTATCGGCGGGATTCGATTGGCGAGCGAGCGTTTCTGTCTCGGCGGCAGATTCGATAAGTTTCAAGTCGTCCTTGAGCCAAGAAATACTCGCTCCGGTGTAGTTGATATTTCCTTCTAGTGCGTAGGAAATTTTTTCGTTCATGCCCCAAGCGATTGTCGACGCAAGTCCTTGTTCAGTTTTAATTAAATTTTTGCCAGTGTTTAACATGATTGAAGAGCCGGTTCCGTAAGTTGCTTTGGCAAGCCCCGCCGTGTGACAACCTTGCCCGAAAAGTGCCGCGTGCGAATCGCCGAGCATTGCCCAAATCGGAACTTCAATATCAAAAATTCCGTCAAACGTCGTTTTACCAAAGAAACTATCGGAGAAAGTTACTTCGGGCAAGGCGTCAACGGGAATTCCAAATGCCGCGCAGATTTCATTATCCCACGCGAGAGTTTTAATATTAAACAACTGTGTCCTTGAAGCGTTTGAATAGTCCGTTTTAAAAAATTTGCCGCCAGTCATCTTGTGAAGTAGCCAGCTGTCAACTGTTCCCATGCAAAGATTTTTTTCATCAGCGAGCTTTTGCGCTTCAGGAATGTTGCGCATAATCCAAGCAAGTTTTGCGGCAGAAAAATACGGCGACAGCGGCAGACCAGTACTCTCTTTGACTAAAAATTTTAAACCGCGAGATTCAAGCTCATCACAAATTGCCGCGCCACGAGCGCATTGCCAGACAATCGCCGGATAAATACTTTCGCCGGTTGACTTATTCCACGCCAATGATGTTTCGCGCTGATTGCTGATTCCGATTGCAACGAGATCGCGAGCAGAAATTCCGTTGCCCTGCGTGACTTCCTGCACTAAAAGCTTAACATTATGCCAAATTTCTGCAGGGTCGTGTTCAACCCAGCCTTTGTCATTGATGAATTGCTTATGCGCTTTGGCGGCTTGAAAAGCAATCTTTCCATCCGAAGCGAACAAGATAACTTTCGTTCCTTGCGTGCTTTGGTCGATGCCCATTACGTATTTTGACATCCAATCAACTCCATAAAACCGTTTAAACCATTATTTGAATTCACTTAAAACTTTATTGAAGTATACTTTTTTAAAACTTAAAAGTCAATAAGCACAAAAAAATATTGCTATCTTCAAGCACAGACAATTAAAGGGCATAAAACTTTGCTCGCCGATTTAATTGACAGTGACTTAAATACGGCATTTGAATTGTATACATACAAGAAAAAAGTCAGAAATATTGAATAAATTTAAAGAAAAGCAGAAGGCAGTTATAATAACATCGGAAATGGTATCGCACCAAAGGAAAACGACAGACCATATAATTCGCGACTTGCTACGCCTTGCAAGGAGTGCTTGATTATAGCAAGAAAAATTACTCATGCGAAGAAAATGCTTGATTCACCGCTAGATAAAGGGATAAAGTCATTAGAGTATGGCAATAGAATTTTTAGAGAGATGTTTAATCGAGCGTATATTTTTTTGAAGAAAGTAGAAAACAATATTCTTGGCAAGGACTACGCGGCTGATGTAAAGGAGATATTATAAGCGACAGTGTTCCGACTTTTGGAAATAAGCCACAGACCTTACTTGATAATTTTTATAAAAGTGCGTTGCAAAATGGACTGGAATATCATATGGAAAACGGCAAGGGCAGAATTCCTGCTGGATTGATAGAAGAAATACGAGCGTTGGCGATGCCGCCGATACCTTGGGATGTTGAAATGGGAAAATGGTTTAACATTTATTTTTTGCCTCTGCAACGTCAAAGAACATATGCCAGACTAAGTCGCCGACAAGGAAGTACACTGAGTATTCCGCGTCCGCATTATGTTCCTGCAGAAATTTCGGATTATAGCAGAACATTTGGAGCAGTTATAGATACTTCCTATTCTATGAGTGCTAAGTTAATTGGTTATGCGTTGGGAGCGATAGCGAGCTATGCGTCAGCTAAAGATGTCCGTTTGCCAGAGTAATTTTTTGTGATAAATGCTTACGATGAAGAATATTTATCGCTGGAAGACATAGCAGGAAGAGTGGAAGTAAAAGGACGAGGAGGAACGAAGTTACAACCTGCAGTAGATTTACTTTTAAGTGCAAAAGATTTTCCAAAGGATGCTCCGATTTTAGTTATAACGGATGGCTAGATAGAGAAAGATTTAATTATAAGGCGCGACCACGCTTTTTTGATACCACGAGGTCACTCCTTGCCATTTGTAACTAGAAGTAAAATATTTTATTTTTCAGAGTGATTGACAATGACACAAGATGAACTTGATGTAGCGATTGATAAAGTAATAATCGTGCAGAACAAACCAAAAAGTACAGGTAATTCGCATAAGCGCAAGCAATGGGAGAATCGTCTAAACTGGCGACGCTGTACAATACGTCAAACCTGTAAGCTTGGCAGTCTAAAAGACTATGAGAATCTTTATAAGTTCTACGGTAGATTTCCACAATATCTTTTCTGGGTGATGTGTCTTAAGAGTCCAAATAGAAAATTGTCTCATGTTACTTATGATGTGGAAAAGCATCGATTTAAATGAATATTATATCATAGCAAACATCATCGAAAAATAGCAGCACGAATGGTGAGACGATATAAAAGCGAAATTTTTAATGGCGGTATTGTACAGGAAAATTTGTGACACTTCGACAAGACTATCAAAACCTCAATGGGGGAGACAGAAATCGAGGTGCCAAGAGATCGTCAAGCCTCCTTCGAGTCGGTAATCCTGCCCAAGTACTAAACGCGATGTGTCCGACATCGAAAAAAAAAGTTCTGGCAATGTACAGCATGAGGCAGCGCGATATTTCTGCCCACTATATTGGAAAAACAAGAAAGTTGGCAGAATCGGACGCTTGCGCCCGTCGACTGCCTGTTCGTGCCCATTAAGCGAGATTACGAGACGAAAGAATGCGCGGTTTACAATATTTTGGGCATAAGAGTCGACGGGCGCAAGGAAATTTTGGGGCTTTGGATTCAAGACAGAGAGAGCAAACACGCTTGGATGCAGCTTTTCGACGAACTCAAGGCGAGAGGCGTGCAGAAAGTCGGCTTTATTTCTATAGACGGAGGGCTTGGAAAAGGGAGCACGGGCAATTTTCCCTGAAGTGGTTGTGCAAAGGTGCATTGTAAATCTGATTTGCAATTCACTCAAATACGTGCCGACGCGCGATTTCAAGGTCTTCTTCGACAAATTCGACCGCTAACTTTCTCTACTTACACAATCTGCTTGACACTGCCGCCTTTTGTCAGTCAGAAAAAAATTCTTTGCCTTTTCGCGCTAAATTCTCCGAACGCTGCTTTTTGTCCTAAACAATCTGCTAAAATTTCGTCGAGCACGTGATTTTTCATGCGCCTAGCAGTCGCAACGTCTCATAATGCGCTGACTCATACCGCAACCTTATCAAATCCGATTTTTTCAGTCACTCTTCCACATTCAAGCCCATTTTCTCCGCCGAAATGTTGCTGTAGGGTGCCGCGTTTAACAAAATCACTCGGTGCCGATATATTTTCTCCGCTCGACATGGTATCGTAAACGCATTGACCGTCAGAGAATATTTTTTTAACTCCCGCGCTGTCAGTAACACCACCATTTGGCAAAAATCATCGTGATTCGCCGTCTAAATTACCAGCAATCGCTCGCCTAACGTCTGCTTGAATTCTATTTTCATCGCAGAAATGTTTTTCCAATCAAATTTTCCCGTCGACAATTCAAATTCTTGGCTTAAAAATCTTAGCACGTTTTTCTTTTTCCAACCACGTAGTTATAAATTTTTCGTCCGCTAAAGGCAGTTCCGGAAATTTTTTCGGCAATTCGTAGCAGTGCGCTAAATATTCCGCCGCCGTCATTAAATTTTCCATTAAAATCGCCTCTAACTTAATTTTTATCGCGATAAGTTAATCCCAACATTGTTATATCGTCCGATTGTTCAGCTTTGCCCACGTGTTTGGCTAATGAATTCCAAATTTCGCCGAGTAAAAACTTAACATCAGCAGTTTTATCGGCTAATTCATTCAAAGTTGTAAGCAATTTTTCTTCGCCGTAAAGTTCTTCCACCTCGTTAAATGCTTCCGTCACACCGTCCGTATAAAGAAAAATACAATCGCCGCACGACAAAATAATTTCCTGCTCTTTGTATTTAATTCCGCGCCTGCCTACCAAAAAAAAGTTCCGAATTACCGAGAGAGACTCAAATTTATTTTCCGACGCACGATAAAACACCGGCGGGTTGTGTCCGGCATTGACATAAATTAATTTTCCGGTTCGCGTGTCCAAAATGCCGATAAAAGCCGTGACAAACATGCGAGCAGTATTATCTTGGCGCAAAATATTGTTGGCGTGCGATACCAAATTTGCAAGATTGCTTTCATTTGAAGTCAGAACCAAATTTTTTAGCGTAGTTTTGCTGATAACAATGAACAGCGCAGCAGGAATGCCCTTGCTCGAAACATCAGCGATAGTTATCGCCAAATGATTTTCATCTAGCCAATAAAAATCGTAAAAATCGCCGCCAACCTCTTTTGCCGATTCCATAATAGCGTAAATCGTAAATTTTTTAGCGTTGGGAAAGTCGTGAGGCAACATCGAAAGTTGAATTACATGAGCAATATTCAATTCAGCGGCGATTCTCTCCTTTTCCGCCGTGACGGTCGCTAAATTTTGCATTTGATTTTTTAATTCGGTGGTCATGGTGTTAAAACCGTCCGCCAGTTGCTCAATTTCGTCGCCGGTATGAATATCAAATTTTTTATCGAGATTTCCGCCGGAAATTTCCTTCACGCCGTCGGATAAATGTTTTATCGAGCTTGAAAATTTTTCTGCCAGCCAAATTCCGGAAATCAACATAAAAATTAGCAAAAAAATCGTAAGGCGATACGTCCAATCCTGCAAATTTTCAAATAAAGGACAAGTTTCAGCGGCGAATTTCTCAATCTGCGCGGAAAAAATTAGATTAGTTGCTTGAATAGGTTTTTGAACTTCTTGAGCGAAAATTAAAGTGCCGAAACTTCAGCCGATACTCTCAATGGGCGCAAAAGCAAGGTAATATTCTTCGCCGTAAATTTTTACGGACAGAAATTTCTTCGTCTGTGAATGTTCGCAAATCTTTATTCAGCCCGCCGAAAGCCAAAAAGCCTCTTTTTTTCGTTGAGAATAGAATTTCACCATTATTTCCCAGAATAAAATTCATTTCGCCCTCATTAGTCGCGTTTTTTCGACCAATTCTTGAACACTTGAAAGATTTACATCGACACCTAAGACACCTGCAATCTTTTGCGCGTCGTAATAGTACATGACGCAAGAAAAACAAGTCGTGCCCTTCGTAGAGATATAAACTTCGGTGAAAACAGCTTTTTTTTCAGTCATTCTGAGTTTATACTAAATTTTTTCGCGTGGATCGTAAAAATTTATTTGCAATTCTTTGGAAAGTGGCGTAATATCATCGTCATTGGACATAACGTACAACATCAGCGTATAACCTTTTTCCGAGCCGATAAAAATCGCATCATAATAATCGCTCAAAAATTTTTGGTCATCAGTAATGTTAGATAAGAGGCAAATTTCGACTGAAATGTCGTCAGTCTTGCCGAATTTTATCAAACTAGGACTTAAATGGGCGTAAGGAGTTTTGGAAGTAACTTTTTCGTAATTTGAAATGAGCAAGATTCGCGGAAGATAGCTTTGCGGATTTTTTAGAATTTCAGAGACTCTATCATACAAATAATTAACGTCATCTTGCACAAAGCTAATTTCTTGGTAAATTATTTCTGCGCGAGTTCTAGCAACTTCTTCCAAACGCTTTTGCTCGGCTCGTATTCGCCAGTTTATTCAAGAGCAAAGCGACCTTGATTGTATCCCCCTTGTGAGTACTAACATCAATGTCGTTGAACGCTTCTTCTTGCAGATAAAGATTCGTCGACGCATAGTCACTCGTTATGACAAAGTAGCTGTCTGCTTTCTCTATTTTGTTATTCTCTGTGCTCTTTTGATTCAACTTTAGTGTAACACGCTCTAGCTTCTTGCACACGTCCGATTGAGGCGACTCAAAAAAATAATATAAAAATTCTTTTTGCTGAAGGATTTTTCGTCTTTATGTCAAATGTTATAAAATTATAACCTACTTATAAAAATTCATAACAACGAATAATAAAGATTTTAACAAGAGGATACAAACAAATGATCGATGAACGTAAGATTGCAGTAGTGGTATTCAATTCAGACGGCGTTTCTTATGAAAAAATAAAGTAAACTATTAATTACTGCAGTTTACCCGAGAATTTTCAATTAAATTTTGTTATTACCAATGGTAAAAATAGAATTGAAGTGTACAACAAAGCCATTTTACAAAGCAATGCGAAGTATAAATTTTATATTGATGAGTACATTTCATGGTTACGAAAAGATTTGGTTGAAAAATTTATTCGTCTCTTTTCCGATAATCCTAAAATCGATGCTATGGGTTGTATCGGAACAACGGAAATACCTTTAAATGGAATTGCCTATCAGTCAAGTGTTGAAAAGACTTACGGCTTTTGTTTTACGGGAAAAAACAAAATTTTAATTCAAGGTGTTACTTTTGATGGAGCATATAAGGAAGTTCAGTGTATTTTTGATGGATTAATTGCTACGCAATACGATCTTCAATGGTGCGAAGATCTCTTCATAAGTGATTGTAATTGTTTTGAATTTCCTTCCCAATGCATTGAATTTTTGAGGAACGATTATAAAGTTGTTGTTATTTTTTAAGATTCTCTTTTGATTTGGAAAAGTAACGATAATTATCCAGCACCTAAGTCCGGGCAACAAGCATTTTTGAAAGAATATTCCGCAGATATTTTTCCGCTAGTTTCTATTATCATACCGATTTTTGAGCGACCACATTATTTTAAACTCGCGCTGGAAAGTGTCTTGAATCAGACTTATCTTAATCTCGACATAATGATCACTGACAACAGTAATAATGACGAAACGGAAAAGTTGATGCAACCTTATTTGAAAAAGGATAAACGCATTAAATATTATCATCATGGGGATTTTGATAGAGGCAATAAGTTGCGTTTTGGTCGTGATGTTTTAGTCGTGATTAATGATTATCTCGTTTAAGGAAAAAAGTGGAGGTGTTGTCACAGATGTCCATTCAGGTATTTAGACCGAAATTTGAAGTGGATGAATGTTTGGACGAAATCCGCAAATGCCTTGAAAAAGGCTGGACAGGCATGGGATTCAAAACCGTCGAATTCGAGGAAGCTTGGAAGAAATATACTGGATTGAGTTTTGCCTATTATGTCAACTCTGCAACGGCAGGATTGTATCTCGCTGTGGAGATCTTGAAGCAGGAACATGGCTGGCAGGACGGAGACGAAATTATTTCAACGCCACTTACGTTTATCTCAACAAATCACGCGATTCATAGGAGCGGCATGAAAGTCGTTTTCGCGGACATAGATGATACAATGTGTTTGTCGCCCAAATCTGTTGAAGAACACATTACTGAAAAAACCCGTGCGATTATGTTTGTCGGTATCGGCGGAAATATCGGTCATTATTATGATATTGTAAATTTGTGCCAAACGCATAACCTGACACTTATTTTAGATGCTGCTCATATGTCGGGTACGCGAGTAAACGGTATTATTCCTGGCAAAGAGGCAGAAGCCGTAATTTACTCTTATCAAGCCGTAAAAAATCTTCCTACAGCAGATAGCGGAATGCTTTGTTTCCGTAACGGTAAATTAGATGAAATTGCGCGAAAAATAGGGTGGCTCGGTATCAACAAGGATACTTATACCCGCTCAACTAATAGTGGAAATTACAAATGGCGTTACAACGTTGAATATGTCGGTGACAAGTCGCATGGAAATTCCATTATGGCGGCTATCGGTCTTGTTCAATTAAGGTATCTCGATCGTGATAACGCTTACCGCCGTCAAATTGCTAATTGGTATCGTGAACGTTTGAAAAAATATCCCGAACAAATTAAACTCGTCACCATACCGAAAGAATGCGAGTCTTCTACTCATCTTTTTCAAATTATTGTCGACCACAGAGATGAACTTATCCTTGCTCTTAACGCCAAAAATATCGCGCCTGGCGTTCACTATGCCGATAATACAATATATCCTATGTATCAGTATGCTCAAGGAACTTGTCCGCAAGCTACTTATTTCAGCGAACATGTTTTAAGCTTGCCAATGCATATGGAGCTAACCTATGACGACGTGCAATATATCTGCGACGAAGTTATTAAGTTTGTAAAGCAATAGACGTTTTTACTTTAGAAGGGAGGTGATTTTCTTGGTTTTTGAAGGGGAGATTGTCGGCAGATATGTAACTTTGCGTTCGGCAACGATTGAAGACGCAGAGTTTACGCTTGCCATAAGACAAGATAAAAAAATAACTCAATATATTCCATATCTTGATATAACTTTGGAACAACAAATTGCATGGATAAAAAAGCAACGCGAAACAGAGGGCGATTATTTTTTTGTTGTCTGGAATAAAAAAAATGAGCGCATAGGCACAAATAGCATATATGATATTAAAAATAGCACAGGTGAAACCGGTCGTCTTACAATGAAAAATTGTTCTGCTCTTGAAAGTTTGGAGAATCAATTTTTGCTCTCTTCGTTCGCCTTTGAGATATTGAAATTAGAGGAAACTCATTCTTACACTTACGAAGATAATTCGCGGGCTTTAAGGTTCAGTGACTTTTTTGGATATACGATTCAGAGTGAAAAATTTGATAAGCAAGATAAAAAGGTTTATAAAAGCTCTCTTAACAGTGAAAATTTCCTTTCTAGTCAAGAAAAGCTGTGTAAATTGATTTATAGAAGCACAAAAAATTTCTTTTCGATTCGTAACAATGCCTAGAAAAATTTTTCTCACATGAAGAAGGAGTGATAAATTTATGACTAATCTCGAAAAATACAGAGCGGCTTTTAAAGAGGCATTTGAAATTAATGACGATGCTATAACAGACGAGCTCGCTTACGACACGATTCCCGAATGGGATTCCGTCGGTCATATGCGGTTAATGGCGGCACTCGAAGAGGCTTTCGATATCATGCTGGAAACGGAAGACATTTTAGACTTTTCCTCGGTCGCTAAGGGTAAAGAAATTTTGCTCAAATACGACGTTACGATTTAAGCGGATTGGCGCGGCTGATTAGGAGTTAGCTAATGAATATATTAGAACGTCAACAAGAATTTTTGAAACTACCGCCATATTCTTTGGCACGCGAAGAAAAAAGGCGGCAGTTCACGCAATACATAAACGAACTCACGAGATATCATTTCAAGAATTGTCCCGAATATGCACGAATGTTAATCGCTCTAAATTTTTCTCTGCAAAAGAATTACGAGCTTAAAGAATTACCTTTCCTTCCGGTAAGTTTATTCAAAGCTTTTGAGCTTCATAGTGTACCTCAAGAAAAAATTGTAAAAGTGATGAAATCTTCCGGAACGAGTGGACAGAGTGTTTCAAAAGTTTTTCTGGACAGCACTAATTCGCGTGCTCAGATGCGTTGTTTGTCCAATATCGTCACCTCTTTTACTGGCGGTAAGCGGCAACCGATGATAATTATTGATACGGAATTAGTTAAGAAAGACCCGCGACTTTATTCTGCGCGTGGAGCAGGAATTATCGGTTTTTCAATTTTCGGACGGGATATTTTTTTTGCGCTTGATAAAGATATGAAGCTACGCACAGAAGAATTAAAAGACTTCGTCGCCGCTCATCAGGACAGTAAAATTATTCTGTTCGGCTATACCTATATAGTTTGGCAATTTTTTCAGCAGGTTTTAAAGGAAAAAAAAATCTCATTGAACATTTCGGACGGCGATTTGTTTCATATTGGCGGCTGGAAAAAATTACAAGCGGCAAGTGTTAGTGTAGAAAATTTTCGCCAAAGCTTGCAGGAAGTCTGCGGAAATGTTCGAGTTCGTGACTATTATGGAATGGTTGAGCAACTCGGCTCGGTCTTTGTTGAATGTGAGTACGGACATAAGCATTGCTCAATTTTTTCCGATATTATCACTCGACGCGGCAAAGATTTTTCTCCTTGCGAATTTGGCGAAGTCGGAATAATTGAATTGATGTCGGTTTTGCCGTCAAGCTATCCTGGGCACATAATTTTAACTGAAGACGAAGGACGGATTTTGGGCGAGGACGATTGTCCTTGCGGGCGCAAAGGAAAATATTTTGAAATACTTGGACGAATAAAGCAAGCAGAGGTTAGGGGGTGCAGTGATACTTATGGGCAATGAAATAAAGTACTTGGTCGGTCAAGAGATTGAACAATTTGTACCGCTCGTCCCTTACAGCGATTCAGCTTGTAACTTCCTTAACGATTTGTCGAACGAAATTTTAAAGGACAATCGCTGTAAAAATTTTCCCGATATAATTTCGGTGGCTTTTTTTGCGCGGAAGGGAAATATTCAGCGGCTGAAGAAATCTTTTCTCGACGATAATTTTCGGCTGGGTAAAGGGCTTGCCTTTCACATTACGCCTTCAAATATTCCCGTTCAATTTATATTCTCGTATTTCTTTGGTTTGCTTGCGGGAAACACCAATATTGTGCGCGTACCCTCAAAAGATTTTCCACAAGTCGATTTACTCTGCGACGTTATGAATACAGTTCTGGCTAAAGATGAGCATAAGCCTATAAAAAATATTACGGCAATTGTGCAGTACGACAGGGCGAGCGATTGGACAAAAATTTTTTCTGCCCAATGTCAAGTCCGTTTGATTTGGGGCGGCGACGCAACCATTGATAATATCCGGAAAATTCCCCTTCCGCCGCGTGCAACAGAATTAGTTTTCGCTGACAGATATTCACTGGCAATTTTAAATGAATCCGCCGTTGCAAATTTGAGCGACTCCGAATTGAAGAGACTGGCTCGCGATTTTTACAACGATACTTATCTTGTGGATCAGAATGCTTGTTCTTCGCCTCATTTAATTTTATGGCAGGCGGATAATAACAACGTCGGTCGTGAAAAATTTTGGAGCGCGGTAGAAAAAATAGCGCAGGATCGTTATGACTTCCCGCCGATAAAGGCAACTGGTAAATATACTATTTTTTGCCAGAATGCGATTGATTTTCCGCAAAGCGGCACGCTCACGAAGTCGGACAATTATCTTTATCGCGCCAATGTGACGAATCTTTCTAATAATATTGATAATCTGCGCGGAAAATTCGGTTTGTTCTACGAGCACAATGTCAGTTCCCTGGAAGACTTAAAAGGCGTCGTTAATGAAAAATATCAAACGTTGACTTACTTCGGGTTTTCGGCTAAGGAACTCGCCGATATTGTTTTAAAAAATCGTTGGCTTGGCATTGATAGAATTGTACCCGTTGGAAAATCTCTCGACATTGGTGTTATTTGGGATGGTTATGATTTAATCGGGCAAATGTCAAGAATCATTTTCTTTGAATAAGTAGGAGGTCGGCAGTAAATGCTTTTGAAGGGCAAGACGGCTGTAGTAACCGGCTGTAATCGCGGCATTGGAAAAGCGATATTAAAAAAATTCGCTGAGAACGGCGCAGATGTTTTTGCTTGTGTGCGAAAGGAAACCGATGAATTTCAAGAGCGAATCAAAAATTTGTCGGAGCAAAGCGGCGTTGAGATTATCCCGCTGTATTTTGATATACGCGATGCCGAGGCTATGAAAAATGCTGTGGGGCAAATTCGCAAGTCGCATAGAAAAATTGACATACTCGTCAACAACGCCGGCATGATTTCGGCGAACCTTCTGTTTCATATGACGCCTATTGAAAATATGCGCGAGCTCTTTGAAGTCAATTTCTTCGCGCAAATCCGATTAACTCAATACATTTCGCGTCTAATGCAAAAAAATCCTGACGGCGGCAGTATTATTTTTATGTCGTCAATCGCTGCGCTTGACGGTTCACCGGGGCAGCTCGAATATGTCGGCAGTAAAGCGGCTGTTCTTGGTGCGACGAAAACTCTAGCAAGAGAGTTTGGAGCTTATAATATTCGCGTGAACGCCATTGCGCCTGGACTTATCGAAACAGATATGGGCAATCAAGTTGATGATAAAATGGCAAACGAGATTATTGACCACTCTCCTTTAAGGCGTTGGGGCAAGCCCGAAGAAATCGCCAACGTAGCACTTTTCCTCGCGTCGGATTTATCCAGCTATGTGACAGGGGAATTTATTCGCTCGTCCGGGGGGGGGGTATAATCAATAATGTTATACCTCGAAGAAATTGTTAAAATAGAATCTCTTGCGAAAAGAATGCGCATTAGTGCCTTGACAATGGGATATAAGTCTGGCGTGAATGCTGTACATTACGGCGGCGGGCTGTCGGCGATTGAAATCTTGGCGTGCTTGTATGGCGGAATCATGGACGTTGACCCTAAAAACCCTCGAAAGGAACCGCGTGATATATTTATCCTAAGCAAGGGGCATGGCGTCTTGGCGTTGTACACGGCTTTAGCGCATACTGGCTTCTTCCCGCTAGAAAAGCTTGAAACTTTTGAGCAGAATGAATCCGACTTGTGCGGACACCCCGCAATGAATGTTGATTTGGGCATTGAATTTTCTTCCGGTAGTCTCGGCATGGGATTTTCTCAAGGCGTCGGCGTCGCTCTGGGCTACAATAAGAAATGCATCGACAACCACGTTTTTATTTTGCTTGGCGACGGCGAGCTAGATGAGGGTTCAAATTGGGAAGCGGCGATGAGTGCGGCGCATTTCAAGTTGGATTCTTTGCTGGCGATTGTCGACAAAAATTCACTGCAACTTGACGGCAAAACTAATGAGGTTATGAGTTTAGGAAATCTCGCCAATAAATTTTCTGCTTTTGGATTTGAAACCCGCGAAGTTGACGGTCATAATGTCGCCGAGTTATGCAAGAATATTTCGGAGATGATTGGCAACCGAGACGGACGCCCTAAAGCTTTAATTGCCAACACAATCAAAGGCAAGGGCGTTTCTTTTATGGAGAATAAAATCGAATGGCATGTCGGATTATTGACAAAGAAACTATATGAAGAGGCAATGCGAGATTTAGGAATGGAGGTGAATTAAGAATGGAGCTGACTAGACGAGAATTAAGGACTTTTTCAATGCTGGGCTGTGCAAGATCCTTCTTTGTTCACCTTACCGATAAGGCAAAAAGCAATGAAGATTTGGTAGTCTTAACTGCTGATGTTGGTAGCTGGGTCGGCTTGGAAAAATTTCAAAAACAATGCCCTGAACAATTTTACAACATTGGCATAGCGGAACAAAACATGGTCGGAATAGCCGCAGGAATGACGAAAACTGGATTAAATGTTTTTGCCATGACGTACGCAGTATTTATTACGGCTCGTGCCTTCGATCAAGTCAGAGTCAATTTGGGCTACATGAAATATCCGATAAAATTGGTCGGACGCAGTAGCGGTTTATTCAGTTCCTACTTGGGAGCAACGCATTACAGTTGGGAAGATATTGCACTAATGCGCACGATACCGAATTTGACGATCGTCGCGCCGGCTGACGCTTTGGAGGCAGTCAAGATAGCTGAAGTCGCCGTGAATTTCGATAAGCCCATGTATATTCGCCTTAATGATAATGTCAATGTTCCCATGATTTACAAAGAGGATTACGATTTCGAGATTGGTAGGGCGATTGTCTTGCAGGAGGGTGCGGACGTTACGATTTTTGCGACGGGGACAATGGTCGCGCCTTCGCTTAAAGCGGCAAAATTACTCGCCGAAGAAAATATTTCTGCCGCTGTCGTGAATGTCCACACGATAAAGCCGCTTGATATTGAAACGGTCGATAATTATTCTGACGGGCGCAAACTAATTGTAAGCGTCGAAGAGCATACTATAATCGGCGGATTGGGGTCGGCGATTGCCGAACATAATTCCGAAAAAAAATCTGCGCCGCCACAATTAAGAATCGGCTTGCCGGACGCTTACTGTAAGCCTGGTAAATATGAATATCTGTTGGATAAGCACGGCTTGACGGCTGAAAAAATATGTGCAAGAATCAAACAAAAATTAATTGGAGGATACGATGTTTGATTTAAAAAAATTTTCAGAAGGTACCGCATTGGTAACTGAATCGTCTAAAGTAAGCTATCGTGAGCTTGCTGTTATCTCTGAGAAAATAGGCGACGCCGTTAAGCAACGTTGCCTTGTTTTTTTATTGTCGACAAACTCTACAGCGGCGGTGGCAGGTTACATAGGTTTTATTAATCGCCGAATTGTCGTAATGATGATTGATAGCGAACTTAATTCGGATTTCGTAAAAATTTTGATTGAACGCTATCGCCCAAGATATATGTGGTTGCCAAAAGCTTTGCGCGAAAATTATTCATCGTATGAAGAAACTTTTCAATTAGAAGATTACGCCTTGTTGTCAGTCAACAAAGAGAATACTTTTCCGCTAAACGAAAATCTCGCGCTACTTATGACAACGTCCGGCTCAACCGGCAGTCCAAAATTCGTAAGACAGAGCTACGAAAATATTCTCGCCAATACGAAATCTATCATTGAATATTTGAATATCGATAGCAAGGAAAGGGCGATAACAAATTTGCCATTGAGTTACGTATACGGGCTGTCAATTTTAAATACTCACATTTACTCCGGCGCGTCTATCGTGCTGACGGAGAAGACATTATTTCAAAAAGAATTTTGGCACCTCATGCAGGAAAAGGAAGTAACTAATTTAAATGGCGTCCCCTATACTTTTTCCATGCTGGAGCGTTTGAGATTTTTCAGAATGAAATTACCCGAGCTAAAAACAATTACACAAGCAGGCGGCAAGTTGGATTACGAAATGCATCTAAAACTTGCCGACTACGCAGAAAGAACTGGCAGAAGATTTTTTGTAATGTACGGAGCTGCAGAGGCAACAGCAAGGATGGGTTATTTGCCTTATCAAGAATCATTGAAGAAATGCGGCAGCATGGGGATTGCGATACCAGGTGGCAGATTTGAACTCGTCGATAAAGACGGCAACTCAATTTCGACGCAGGATACCGTTGGCGAATTGATTTATTTTGGCGATAACGTAATGCTCGGATATGCAGAAAATGGCGAAGATTTAATTCGTGGCGACGAAACCAATAAAAGGCTTGAAACTGGCGATCTTGCCAAGTGTGATGAAGACGGATTTTATACGATCGTCGGTCGCAAAAAAAGATTTTTAAAGATGTTCGGCAAGCGAGTTAATCTTCAAGAGATTGAGCATATTTTAAAGCAAAAATTTAATTTAGAGGAAGTTGCCTGCACGGGCGTAGATGACGAAATGAAAATTTTTCTTACAGACAATAAAATTGTTGAAAAAATCGTGCCGTATGTCAGCGAAAAGTTAACCTTGCACCCTTCTGCCTTTGTTGTTAAAGTGATTGACAGCATTCCGAAAAATTCTTCCGGCAAAATTCTTTATCATCTTCTTTGAATTTTGATTATTTCTCGTTGTATTACTCGTGATTTTTATTCATTGCTTCCCTTCTTATAAAATCTGCCCTTGGACGTCAATCATTGAGACGCCTTTTTTCGACAGGATCAAAATCATAAGCACTTGAGCCTTGTTTTATTTCGACGCGCACTTTTCGGCAATTTTTACATTTTCAACGACGGAAGTACGCATAAGCGTGACGGTTAGATTGTGCTTGTAAAGGTTGCGCTTGTAAAATCTTTGGGCAAAATGTCACTCGGATCGAAGTTGCCCATATCGCACGCACCAACGGAAACGACTTGCGGAATTTTTTTTGTTTAATACCGCTTTAAAAACGCCCGTGTGAATCATAAGCAGTCGAACACAGCGTGCGGCTGAAAAATAAGCCAAAAATTTTTCTATGAACACTTTAATCGCTCACCAAAAAATTTCCTATATCATGAAATATCTTTCGCTAGTTTTTAGGATTTAAGTTACGTAAAAAAATTCGTGTGCTTAAATTCGTTTTCAGGCTTAGATACAGCAAATTTCTTCCCGTAATCGTTGAAAAAGTCGCCGACAAATTTTTTTTGAACACCTTGGTAAATTGCACGTAACGAGAGTAACCTACTGGCAACGCCGATTCCTTACAGGAAATATTTCTTTCGCGCTCCAAAATTTCCTTAGCTTTATTGAGACGAAAAATCAGAAGGTAATCGTTTAACACTACGCCAACTTTTTCCTTAAATCAATGGCTCAAATATGTTTTCAAAATGTTCGCGTTTTCGGAAAGCTTGGTAAAACTGATTTTCTCGCGATAGTGTTGAGCGACGTAATCAAGCAAGAAGTCTACTGAATTTTTCCCGATAAGACGACAACTTGTTTCTTCTTAGAAAGAAACCTTCCTATCAATCAGAGCGAAGGTCGGAAAGTTTATAACATTCGAAAATCCTGCCGCTTGAATTTCTTGCAAATATTTGTAAATGTTAATGGTCGAGTCAGTAGCTATTAAATCAAAACGGCACATCTCGGACAAGCGGAAAAATTTCGAGTTTGCCCAGCTCCATGACTTGCAAATTATTATTACCGTAGCAAAAATGCTAAATGAACTTCGTCCCATTATTCGATATTTGCCCGCGCTCTAGGGCACCAAAATGGTAATCAAAACATTAATCGCCACATTAACGTCGAAGATAATCAATTAAGTCAAAAGTATCGTTTCGGTATTTTTGGACTGACGTTAAAAATTTCGAACCGCACCTTAATTATAATCAACAAGAGCGGAGTGTATTCGTTGATTCTGGACTCGCAGTTGCCAAAAGCAAAAAAGCCTCGTCACTGGCAGTGTCAAGCAGATTGTATAAGTAGGGAAAGTTAGCGGTCGAATTTGTCGAAGAGAGTAGCGAAGCAGTCGTTCAAGAGAATCCGATTGCAAACAAGCCACTAGTTGGTGACGTGTTGTGGTAAAGTAAAGTTGTAACGGATATCCAAGAAGGGCGCACAAAGGCTCGTCGAGGAATACGGAGTCTCCAAAGCAAGTATTTCCAAATGGTGTCGTGGTTTCAGCAAAGAGTGCCAATTTAATCCCTCAGCTCAAAATGTTTTCTCCACACAAAAAAGAGATTTTACGGCTGAAAGCAAAAATAGAAGGTAGTGTAAGATGGATTGTGTAATAAGGAAATCACAATCCATTTTTTGATATGGGAGAGATGAAAGATGAAAAGAAAAAATCGAGACACACCTGGCAGAAGAATTGCCCAAGCCATTATCGCCGAGTATAAGCCTAAAAG
>JAFQZB010000127.1 GCA_017406175.1 Selenomonadaceae bacterium
GTCGTGAGACAGTTCGGTCCATATCCATCGCGGGCGTTTGATATTTGAGAGGATCTGCTCTTAGTACGAGAGGACCGGAGTGGACGAACCTACGGTGTATCTGTTGTCGCGCCAGCGGCATTGCAGAGTAGCTGCGTTCGGTAAGGATAAACGCTGAAAGCATCTAAGCGTGAAACCTGCCTCAAGATGAGATATCTTAGACTCCTTGCAGATTACAAGGTCGATAGGTCGGAAGTGTAAGTGCGGTAACGCATTCAGCTGACCGATACTAATCTGTCTTAAGCTTTTCTTTCCCTAATGTTTTGTTCCTGTGCGATTTTCAGGGAACTTCCCTAAGCGGTGAAGTTAGCTGAGTGGTTCCACCCGTTCCCTTTCCGAACACGGTAGTTAAGCACTCACACGCCGATGGTACTTGGGTGGTGACGCCCCGGAAGACTAGGTATTCGCCGCTAAAATCCTCAGCCTTGGGTCTGAAAAGATTCAAGGCTTAATTTAAAAATGGCGGCTCTGGTGAAGTGGTTAACACGTCGGATTGTGGCTCCGATATGCGTGGGTTCGATTCCCACGAGTCGCCCCACAGGGGTATAGCTCAATTGGTAGAGCAACGGTCTCCAAAACCGTAGGCTGAGGGTTCAAGTCCTTCTGCCCCTGCCAAATAGAAATTCAAAAGCCCGTCTCATGGAGGCGGGCTTTTTCTTTGCCATTTATCCAATCGTCCGTTTAACTTGTTCGGCAACCTTTTTCATCGTGTCGGCGGTCTGTACTAATGCCATTCGTACGAAGCCTTCGCTGCTCGAACCAAAAGCATTGCCAGGCGTCATGAGCACATTGGACTTATCAAGCAAAGTTTTAACGAACTCTTCCGACGTGCTGAAACCTTTTGGGACGGGTGCCCAGACAAACATCGTCGCTTTAGGTTTATCAATCTTCCAGCCCGCCGCGTTCAGCCCGTCAATCAAAGCGTCAATTCGTTCGACATAAGCCGCCCGTGTCTTGTCTATGACTTCCTGTGGACTTTGCAACGCCGCAATCGCCGCCCTTTGAATCGGCAAGAACAATCCGTAATCTATGTTGCTTTTGAAGAGCTTGACGCGTCCGACAACTTTACGATTGCCCAAACAAAAACCGACGCGCGCACCCGCCATGCCATAAGTCTTAGACAGCGAATTAAACTCAACGCCGACATCCTTAGCCCCGTCAAAGCTCAGGAAACTCAAGCCGCGTGTCCCGTCAAAAATCAATTCGCTGTAAGCGTTATCGTGCAGGACGACAATATCATTGCGTTTGGCGAAGTGAATCAGCCTTTCGTAGAAGTCAGCGGGCGCAATGGCGGTCGTTGGGTTGTTCGGATAGGAGACAACCATAAACTTTGCACGGGCGGCGACATCGGCGGGAATCTTATCAAGCTGGATAATGTAATCGTGTTCACGGAGTTGCGGCATAAAAAAAATCTTTGAGCCGGCAATCTTCGGACCGTCTGCAAATATCGGATAGCACGGGTCGGGAACTAAAGTTAAGTCGCCGTCGTCAATCAAAGTCAAGGCAATGTGCGACAAGCCCTCTTGCGAACCATACAGCGAACAAATTTCCGAGGCGGGGTCAAGCTCCACGCCGTAGCGTCGACGATACCAATCGCTTGCCTCGTTCAAAAGCTCGCGGGTGTCGGTCACTGCGTAAACGTAATTCTCCGGCTTGAGAGCCTCCTCCGCTAAAACTTTCATGACGTGCGCGGGCGGCGGTATGTTCGGTGCGCCGATTGATAAATCTATGACTTCTTCGCCCGCTGAAATTTTTTGTTGCTTAAGGGCGGCAAGCCTTGCGAAGACTCCCTCGCCAAAGTTTTCCATGCGCCTTGCAAATTTCAAAGTCTCAACCTCCCAAAGTTTTTATGCGTTCCAAAGATAATCAAGCGTTCCAAGGTTAATCATCTCGTCCAGCGTGATGGGGTTCGTGCCTTGAGGTTTCGCCGCTGAAGAATTTTCTTTGGGCTTGGACGGAAGGAAAATCCCGTTGTCTAGTGCGGAGATAATTTTAACGTCCGTGTTCCAAAGATAATCCAGAGCCTCAAGCGTAATCATCTCGCGGGTCGTGATAAAGTGCGTGCCGAGCCTAAGTGCTGTCGGTGAAAAGTTTTCCTCGTGCTTGAACGTGAGGATATTTTTATTGTCGCCGATTGCCTCCGTCAAAGCTTTGGCGTTCTCGTCAGTCGTGTCCTTGCCGAGCCAAATGACAAGCACGGCGTCCGCCAACTTTGCTTGCGTGAAGTCTTTGACGACCTTAGACCACAGCGGCTGAGTTGCTTGGAAGTCGGGGATAAATTGATAAATCGTCTTGAACCCTTTAAGTTGGCGGCTGAAATCGTCTTCGGGGAACTCCTCCAGTTCGGGCGAGTAGTGAGCCTCCAAAAATTTTTCAACGTCATTCATGAGCGGGAAGTTGTCCGCGATTTTCTCTAAGTCCCAATTCCACCACTTGACGGCGAGAAACTTTCTAATCATCTCCTCGTCAAAGCGATATTTCACGACCCGTGCCGGATTGCCGACGGCGATTGCATAGGGTGGAATATCTTTGGCGACGACTGCCCTTGCTCCGATAACAGCACCGTTGCCAATCTTCACGCCGCCCATAATCGTGACGCCTTGACCAATCCAAACATCATTACCGATAATAATTTGGCGAGGATTGTGTCGATTCCACACAATAGGGCGGAGATTAGGACGCACTACGCCAAAAACCAATTTTACAATACTACCTACATCAAGCGGAGAAGAGGAAACGTTTTTAATAGGATGATTACCACCTATGAAAAAAGAAAGTCCAGGTGCCATAGAAGAAAAACGTCCGCCCAAGGCATTTACCGATTTTTCGTGAAAGAAACTTACATCACAACTCTTAGCGTAAGAACCTCTGCCTAGCGTGAAAAGATTTTCTTGCGTGCCATTAATGTCACTGAAAAATTTTTCGTCTTTCGCTGAACAATTCACCTTAAAAACCATAGATTGTTCCTCCTATTTCTTGACCTTGACGCAAGCGGCGAATTTCTCGTAATTCTCTTTGACAATGGGATTAGTTGAGGACTGCTCGGCGGCTCTTTGCATGTACTGCCAGGCTTCCTCGTATTTCTTTTGCTTAAAGTAGGCGACGGCGATATTGTTGTAAGCGTCGGGGTGAATCGTCTCGATAGCCATTGCGGATTCAAAATCACTTATCGCGCCCTTGAAGTCGTTTTTGGCAAGCTTGAGCCGTCCGCGATTGTACCACGCGTAAACAAACTTATCGTCGATAGCTAAGAGGTCGTCATAAGTCTCAATCGCGTCGTCGATGTCGGAAAGCTTTTCCTCGGCAAGTGCCAAATCGAAGAGAGCCTCTTTAAGTTCCGGCTCCGTCTTCAATGCAATTTCAAAGTCAGCGGTTGCCTCGTATAAATTCCCGCGCTCCATGTTGACGATTCCGCGATAGACATAAGCCTCCGCCTTGTCGTCCTCAAGCAGGACTTTCAAATCCGCTGCCTCCCAAGAAGCATCGCTACCGTCGGGCGTTTGCGCCTGAACCCACAAGTTTAAAATGTCCTCGCCGTAATGATGACCGGGCACAGCCCACACGCCGTTAAGGTCTGTCCATTTGGTGAGCTTGCCGAAAATTTGCGGGCGGAATTTTTGTATCAGCTCGTAACGCGGGTCAACGATTTCAACCTTTGGCGGACGCTTTGAGGTATAAGACAGCAGGTGTTGAATATGTGCACGAACTCCGAGCTGAGGCGTTGCAAAGAATTCGCCTTTGACGCCGCCGCCCGTGGTACCCAGTCCGCAATAATTATTCTGTTCGGGGATAACGTCGCCGCCATAAGCCCAAGTGCCCGTCTCCTTAATCGACTGACAAAGCGCGATGTCGGGGCGAATGCCTTCGCGCCCTCCCTCAAGATAGTAAAGGTGCACGAGCTGTTTGACTGTGCAGTTGAGTTTCGGGTCGGGATTGCGCTTGTTAATGAAGTTCACCATCTGTTCTGGGGTGGCGACGGGTTCGCCGAAAATTGGAACGTCGGAATACTCTTGACGCAGGACAATCAGCGGCGAGCCGTGCAAAGGTGCCTCGATCAGTTCAATCTTCTTGAGTTGCCGCTTGTTGAATTTTATCTTCGACTTGGCGGCGTCCGCACAAGCAGTCAGCGACAATATCAACGTTACGATTAGGGCTAAGCTTAGAAATTTTTTCATGTGATGAGCCTCCTTAGACATTAAAGTAATCTATCTTCATGGCGCGCTTGACACGGTTAAGAACCTTCGACGCCTTAGCGCGAGCCTTCTTGGTGCCTTCCTTAAGAATATCCATGACTTCATCGGGACGAGCTTCGTATTGGGCATGACGGCGGCGAATCGGCTCCAAAGTCTCTTCCAGAACTTCGCGCAGATATTTTTTGACGGCAACATCACCCAATCCGCCGCGTTGATAGTGTTCCTTGAATTCGGCGACCTTCTCGGCGTCATTGCTGAAGGCGTCCAGATACGTAAAGACGACGTTGCCTTCAATGTGCCCAGGGTCTGAAATCCTAATGTGCGTCGGGTCAGTGTACATGTTCTTAATCTTCGCCGCGACGGTCTGGCTGTCGTCGTTTAGGTAGATTGCATTGCCGAGCGTCTTACTCATCTTCGCCTTGCCGTCAATACCGGGCAGTCGTCTGCAAACTTGACTTTGCGGAAGGAAAATCTCCGGCTCAACTAAAATTCCTTCGCCGTAAAGCTCATGCATCTTGCGGACGATTTCGCGAGTCTGTTCAAGCATTGGAGCTTGGTCTTCGCCGACGGGAACTAAGTTTGCGTCAAAGGCGGTGATGTCTGCGGCTTGGCTGACGGGGTAGCACAGAAAGCCCGCCGGTATGCTCGTCTCGAAATTTTTCTGCGCAATCTCCGCCTTGACTGTCGGATTACGTTCAAGCCTCGACACCGTAACGATATTCATGTAGTAAGCCGTAAGCTCGAACAGCTGCGGGATTTGCGACTGGATAAAGATTGTGGACTTGGCAGGGTCAATCCCGACGGCAAGATAATCAAGTGCGACGTTCAAAATATTTTCGTGAACCTTCGCTGGGGTGCCGGCGTGGTCAGTTAGTGCTTGGGCGTCGGCTATCATGATATAAATCTCGTCGAACTCGCCGCTATTCTGCAAGCGCACACGCTCACGAAGACTGCCGACGTAATGTCCGAGATGAAGTTTGCCCGTGGGTCTGTCGCCCGTCAAAATTATTTTCATGGTGAATGCTCCTCTATTAAAGATTTCGTCGATTATAACACACGCCAGAAACTTTTCATACACTGCGCAAAAAAAATCCCTCCGTTGTTGGAGGGAAAAAGTTTCGCTCATTAAAAGAGATATGTCAACTCATTTTTGCCAAAAGTCTTTCGCGAGATTTTTTAATAGTTTCGTTATTGGGAGCCAATGCCACAGCCTTATCGTAAGCTTGCAATGATTCTTTATACATCTCGTTTTTGGACAGAATCAGCCCGATATAAGCCCATGACCACGCGTTGTCGGGCTTGAGTTCGATAGACTCCGCGAAACACTCTAAAGCTTTTTTATCGTCTTTAAGATTCACGTAAGCCACACCGAGATCAAACCACGTCCATGCATTTTTGGGATTTATTTCGATTGATTTTTGATAATATTCGGCGGCTTTGTCGTAGTTCTTCAAATCCTTGTAAGTACCACCGAGGTCTCTCCATGCCTGCGAGGATTCTGGGTTGATTTCGATTGCTTTAGCGTAGCATTCAATCGCTTTGTCATAATTTTTCATGCTACGATACGGATCGCCGTAATTATCCCAATAGGTCGCATTTTTGGGATCCAGTTCGACAGCCTTTTGATAATTGGCGATGGCTTGCTCATATTCCTCAAGCGCAAAATAAGAACAGCCAATGCCATTCCAAACGTAAGCCGCTTCCGAGCCGAGTTCAAGTGACCTTTGATAGTATACTAAGGACTGTTTGTAATCTTTCTTTACCACTCGATAGGCTTCGCCAAGATTGCCCCAAGCCCAAGAATCTTCAGGCATGGCTTCCACCGCTTCTTGCAGAATATCAAACGCCTTATCCATGTTATCTGTCTTTACGTAGAATTCGCCCAGGCACCGCCAAGGATTTCGGCTCTTTGGATTGATTTTTACAGCTTTTTCGTAGAGCTCTTTTGCCTTGTCATAGTTTTCCAACTTCATGTAACTGTTGCCGAGATCGGTATAGAAATCTGCGTTGTTCGGGTTGGATTCTATCGCCTTTTGATAATACTTAATCGCCTCGTTGTAATTCTGTTCGCTGTAGTAAATATCTCCAATGCCGCCGTATGCCCAAGAGTATTTCGGGATAATCTCAGTTGCTTTTTGATAGCATTCGACGGCTTTGGCGGTATCTTTCAAACCAAAGTGATAAGTTGCGCCGAGATTGTACCAAGCCTGTGCGTATTTCGGGAAGATATCAATCGCTTTCCTATAGTATTCAGTAGCTCTGTCATATTCTTTCTTGTTGTAAAAGATATTGCCAAGATTATTTTGGGCCTGTGCATATTTGGGCGAGATTTCCAGAGCTTTGTTCGAACATTCGATAGCCTTGCTGTATTGTTCTCTATCACGATAAAGTTCAGCGAGATTTTCCCAAGCCCAAGCATATCGCGGAATAATCTCAATCGCCTTTTTGTAGCAGTCTATAGCTTTGCTGTATTGCTTTAAGCCAGCATAAGCCATTCCGAGGCTATTATATGAACGTGCAAATTTCGGATCGAGTTCAATCGCCTTTTGAAGGCTCTCAACTGCCTTGTCGTATTGCCCCGCATCTTTATAGACTTCGCCCAGGCACATCCAAGCGGTTCTGTCATTTGGAGCAAGTTCAATCGTTTTGAGCTGGCATTCAATCGCCTTGTCGTAATTTTCCATAGCAGCATAAACGAAGCCTAGGGTATTCCAAGGATAGAGAAAACCCGCGTCGATGTCGATAGCTTTTTGAGAATACTTAATCGCTTCGTCGTAGTCGCCCTTCATGCCATAAACATAGCCAAAACTTGCCAAAATCTCCTTGTCATTCGGATCAAGCTCCATAGCCTTGCGGAAATACTCTATCGGCTCGTCGTAATTATCTAGAGGATTGCCATAAACCGTGCTAGCGTTTATGTAAGCAATTCCCAATTCTTTCCAAGATTTTGCGTCGGTTGGGTTGGCATTGACAGCTTTTTTAGAAAATCTAAGAGCCTTGTTGTAACACTCAGCCGCCTTGTCGTTGTCGCCCATATTGCTATAAACGTTGCCCATTTCGTTCCACGCGTCGGCATAGTCGGGATTAAATTGCACAGCTTTGTTGAGATACTCCAAAGCCTTTTTGTAATTGCTCCGAGAAGAATAAGTATCTCCGAGTCGGTACAACGCCATAGAGTTTTTAGGCTCGATTTCTAGTGCTTGACGAAGAAGCTTTTCCGCGCCAGCGTAGTCTCGCTTGTACATAAGAGCAGTAGCTTGTTCCAGCAAATCGTTGACCTCGAAATCACGCTCGTTCTTTTTAACTTCCTCATTTAAACGTTGACGTTCGGTTTCATTGGCGTTTTTGGCTTCTCTTTTAAGGCGTTCAATTTCTTCTTTGAGTCGCTCGTTTTCCGCTAGCACTTCTTGCATTTGGCGCGTCTGCGTATTAATTTGGCTCATAGAATTGTTGCGGATATAATCCAAAACATTATCTTTGTCTACGACAACGGTTACGTGATAAACAAACTTGATCGTCTTGCCCTCAACTACGGGGTCAAAATCTTCCTTCAGTACTTCCAAGACAGCAGCAGAAACTGTACGGATATGGTCGCGTGTAAGTTCACTACCTATCGATTCAGCAAAGGCCTCAACAAAAACACAAACACTTTCGCTGGCAATACGCATGGCTTCTTGTCGCGCTCGTTTCTTTGCTGTGGCAGGATTTTCATCAAGACCATCGCCCATAATGTATTCGCCATCTGCCTCAACTGTTTTGGTTTCAGCAAATGCAGGCGGCGGATGAAAAAGTCCTTGCCCGAACGCAAGCATTACGCCCAAAAGCGTACAGATAAATTTTTTCCTCATAACCGAGACCTCCTTACAGATACGCAATTTGTCTTGTTCTCGATTATAGTTGAAATGTTTTACAAGGAAATGAATAGCATATGAATTTATAAAAATTTTTCCCCTAGGATGCGTCACCTTCTACCGCTTGATAATTTCAGAAACATCTTGAAAGGAAATGAAGGTTGTTTGGTCTATCTCGTAAACGAGCTTTTTGAGTTTTTTAATCTGAATTACCCATTCCTAATGGAATCCAACTTTAGACTCCAACCTGTCGCGTAACAATTTCTTAAAGTCGTCCGCGCCCGCTTGAAACTTCACCTCGACGCTTATAACGTAAATGGGAATGTTCCAAGTTTCTTTGGCGACCTCGTCGGGAATTTTAACGGCGTCCTTCTCAGTTACGATAATCATCTCCGCCGCGAACGAGTCGGCTTGCCGCAAGATGTCTTCCATTTCCATAATCGTATAGTCGTGGTGGTCGGGGTATCGCAGGCTTGAAACAATTTCCGCGCCCAAATCACGTAGCGTCCGTTCAAACGATGCCGGATTGCCGATAGCCGAGACTGCCATAACTTTGCGCCCATTAATCGTCGCGACGTTGATACCTTCGCCCGCTAGGTTAGTCGACCACTCGGCAAGCGGAATCAGACAACGCGGCTCGTGAATGCTCTCGACAAGGAGCGCGGACGGATTGTATTTGCGCACAGTCTGCCGAATCAAATCGCGGGAGCCTTCGCGGGCTTGGTCGACCTTCGTTAGCAAGCAAACATCTGCGCGGCTGATATGGGACATGGACTCGCGAAGAGTGCCTCGCGGGAGCAAATGCCCATTGCCGAAGACGGATACCGCATCGATTAGGAGTATGTCTAAGTCGCGAATAACTTGCCAATGCTGATAGCCGTCGTCGAGTATCACGACCTCCGCGCCGAAGTTTTCGATAGCGTATTGCCCTGAGACAGCTCGCCGCGCCCCGATTAGAACTGGTACGTTAGGCAAGTGCTTAGCCAACATGTAAGCTTCGTCGCCCGCCTCGGTTGCGTTCATGTTAAGGTTTTTGCCGTCGCTGACAATGCCGACCTCGCCATAGAATTTTGCCCGGTAGCCGCGGTTGAGAATCACGACGCGATAGCCCATGTCGCGAATTTCCTTTGCGAGCCGTTGAGCCGTAGGAGTTTTGCCCGTGCCGCCGACTGTTATATTGCCCAGGCTTATCACGAAACAATTTAATCGCTCCTTGCCCGAAAAGCCTAGCTGATAACCCATGAGCCGCAGATTGACTAGCGACTTATAAATCAACGAGAACACGAACAGCACGAGCATTACCAGTTGGTCAATCGGTCCGTGAATGTCTTCGCCGTGGACGAGCCGCAGGAAGTACGTTTGCAGGTTTTCAATCTTCTCCGTCGTGCGCAGGTGCCTACCATTTTCCCGCGCCTCGTACTCAGTCAACATCTTGCGCAGGAGGATTGCCGACTTGCGAGAGGCTCCGCGGTTCTCGTGAACAATCTTAAGCGTTTCTTCCTCAAGGCGGCGGCGTTCGTTCGGGTCGTCGAAAAGTTTCTTAGCTTGTGCGGCAAGCTCCTCGGCGTCGTTTACTGTTATGCAAGCGTTGCGACCTTTGAAGAGCGCGTGCAAGTCTTTAAAGTTCTCCATGTGGTGCCCAACGATAATCGCTTTGCCATGTGCCGCCGGCTCAAGGATATTATGCCCGCCGTGAGAAACGAGACTGCCGCCGACGTAAATCACATCGCCGACGCTGTAGACCTGTCCGAGTTCGCCGATTGTGTCTAGGATAATAATGTCCTCGTTGGCGGGCGGACGCTTCTGCAGTTCCGTCCTCGTGCCGACGGTAAAGCCAGCCGCCTTGCACAGGGCTACGACTTCACGAGTTCGCAGGAGTTCACGCGGAGCAATGACGAGCCGAGCTTTTGGGTGATTCTCGCGGATTGCCTTGAACGCCTTAAGCACGAAATTTTCTTCGCCGCGATGAGTGCTACCCGCTAAAAAAATTTCTTTAGCGTCAGTCAAGCCCATGTCCGATAAAATCTTCTGCCGCTGTTCGTTCGTTACGTCCGTGTAGGTTTGGTCAAATTTCGTGTTGCCCGTGATAGTTACGAGTTCATCAGGTGCGCCGAGCTGTTTAACGTAGCCCGCGTCGACCGGCGACGCCATAGCGAAAAGTTTCACCGTGCCTATCATGTCCCGCAGGATTGAGAACATGTACTTATAACGCTTAACGCTCTTTTCGGATATGCGACCGTTGACCATCATGACTGGCACGCGATTTTCTCTTGCCGCCTTTAGAAAGTTAGGCCAAAGTTCTGTTTCAACGTTGAGGAAGACACGCGGGAAGATTCTTCGGAAGACCGCCGCCGATACAAACGGCAAGTCCAGCGGGAAATAAATTATGCTGTCTGCGTCCTTGATGATTCGGTTCGCCATTTCGTAGCCCGAAGTCGTCACGACGGAAACGAGGATTGGCGACTTGGGAAATTCGCGGCGGAACTCTTTGATAAGCGGACTGGTCGCGACAATTTCTCCGACGGACGCCGCGTGCACCCAGATACAATTCTTTTTCGCCACGGGGTCGAGTGCGCCCTTAGGGAAGAAGCCAAAGCTTTGTTTAATTCTCTCGACGAACCCGCGCTCGCGTATCGAACGAATCATGAACACTGGAA
>JAFQZB010000128.1 GCA_017406175.1 Selenomonadaceae bacterium
AACAACAAACTATAAAAAAATCCTTGAACAGATAAAGCATTATCTTCATCCGCTAAGAGACAATCGACTCTTTCAATGAAATTGTCATTATTTCTTTCCTGTCGCTTTTAACTATCGCGTCGCTTAAGTTAATACCATTGCACGCAATGCGGCGTTTGAAATATAATATTTTTTTATTTTCAAAGGAGAGATTTTTTTTGGCTTACAATGCAAACGACATCGCGAAACTCGGTCACCTTGCCAGTCTTGCAAGCAAAGTTAAAGGCGAACTCACCGCTCTTGACGCTAAATATGACGGTGCCGAAGCTAACAAAATCGACACCGTTAAAGTCAAAGGTTCCGTCGCTAACTTCGCCGCTCTTCCTTCCAATGCTCAAGTCGGCGACATGTACAATGTCACCAACGCTGGCGGGCAAGACGAAAACGGCGTTCCTATCAAAGCCGGCGATAACGTTGTCAAGACTTCCACCGGTTGAGATAATTTCGGCGGCAATATCGACCTTTCCAACTACGTTCAAAAGGACGGCTCCAAACAATTTTCCACCGAGGATTTCACCTCCGCCGAGAAATCCAAACTCGCGGGCATTGAAGCGGGCGCACAAGTAAACCTTATCGAAACTGTTAAAGTCAACGGCTCCGCTCTCTCTCCCGCAAACAAAGCCGTCAACATCGACATCAGCGGCAAGGTTGATAAAGTCATGACCGCGACCAGTGGCAATATCGTCGTCTTCGGTGCTGACGGGGCTCTTGTCGATAGCGGTATTAAATTCGCCTCCGACGCGGACGTTAACGCCATGCTTGAGGAGTACTTCCCTTCTTCCAATCCTTAATTCTTTTTTCCTTTCTTTTACTTTGCGGGCGGGATTCTTTCTCGCCCCTTTCTTTTTTAGGAGGTCATTTCATGAGCAACAACGTTATTCTGGAATCTCATTTGGAAGCTTTGGCTTCTACTCTTGCTAATATTCTAAATGCCATTCTTACTAAGCTTGATACTATTGAACGCAAAATTGATTCTACCAGCGGCGGCTCCTCTTCTTCTAAAGCCACTCCTACTCTTTCACTCTCTTCTTGGGCATTCAGTGGCGGAGCTTATATTGCTACTATCTCTTATAACGGCGACGGATCTTTGTCTACTTCGCTTGGTACAATCAGCGGCTCTACCTTAACCGTTTACGACCAAGACGGTATTTTTAACGGCACTATCTACGCCTCTGAAGGTAACTCTTTTGCTCCTGCCTCTCTTGATTTTTCTTACACCTACACCAATCCCACTACCCCTGTTGCCCCCGTTACAAATCAAATGATTGTCGTAGACGCAGAATCGAGAGATGAGATTACCGAAGACACCACAATCGACGCAGGTAATTGCGCTTTCCAAGTCACTGAGCCGGCTGAAGGCGTATCTGTTTCCGCCGTGAATTCCTCAGAAGAGGATTTGTTTGATTTGGAAGTCGTTTCTTGGGATAGCAACGAACAAACCTTGACTTGCGATATTGTTGACGATGTCATCACCATTACTTTCTCTGCAGACGATTATTCGCCCATCACTATTACTGTTAATCCTAATTAAGAGGTGATTCAGCTTGAAAGGCATTGACGTTTCCGAACACAACGACTTTATCGACTGGCTCGCCGTTAAGCACGCCGGTATTGATTTCGCCATTTGTCGCACCGGTTTTGGTAAGGGTGGCTTTGATCCTTTTTTCGCGCGCAACGTTCTCGACGCTCACGACGCCGGTTTAATTTGCGGCGCGTATCATTATTCAACTGCAATGCATAATGCGCAATTAATTACGCATTCGCGCATTGCGCACTGTGCATTAAACCTAGACGCTATCAAACCGCTCGATTACGGCGTTTATGCCTCTCTCTTGGCTTGACAATTACATTGATTGGCACTCTATTAGGTTGCCCAATTTGGAACGCGCAATGGGGCAAGGCTACCTCTGGCAGTTCACCGACCGCCTCAAAATCGACAACCATTTCTTCGACGCCAATATCCTCTACGATTTACGAAAAGACACCTTTCTTCACGGAGGGGATTTTTTATTTCGTGGACTTACTGGCAAGGGTTACTTCTTGACGACGTTCAAGCTGAAGCCGAATTTCGAGTTGGGTGTCTTCGTCTTGCTCGGAGGCGGAAATGATGATTTTTGCGCCGAATTCCGCGTAGGCGTAGTTGGTGCCCCAGCTGTTCCAATACAGTTGCTTGTTTATCATGTAGACGTTGCTGGTGCCCGATTTTTTTACGTCGACATAGTTATGTTCTTTGAGAAGTTTAACAGCTCTACAGCTCTGGCAACAGTTGCTTGACCATAGCCAAATTTCTCCTGCATGACTTTGTACGAACAAATGACGGCGTTATATTTGTCCATATTCGAGGCGAGAAACCGAAAAATACGATACGCGGTCGGAGAATTCTTCATAAGCCAATCTTCCACTTTATACGCTTCGATAGAATTATTCACCTGAATCCATTTCGTATACGGCGATTTCTTACGGCGTTCATGCTCC
>JAFQZB010000129.1 GCA_017406175.1 Selenomonadaceae bacterium
GGCACCAATGACTTTCACAAGTACAAATACGCCACTGCTACTGACGTGCTCGAAAAAGTGAACGCCTCGCTGACAAAGCACGGCATTGCTTCCGTCGTTACTCCTTCGCTTTTGAGTATGCAAGAAATTACGACAGCTAAAGGAAACGTCGAACAGCTCGCTACCGTTGAAGTTACTGTTACTCTTATTGACGCTGATTCCGGCGAAACCCTTACGCTCAAAGGTCTCGGTTCCGGTCAAGATTCCGGCGATAAAAGCGTTGCCAAAGCTCAAACCATGGCTTTAAAGTATTGCTACCTCAATAGCCTTGCCATTGCTACTTCAGACGACCCCGAAGCTGACCGGCATACTGATGAAGTCATGCAACCGCCCGCGCTGGTCAAGAATAATTCTGCTAATGCTTTGACTTGTCACGATTGCGGTTCCGCTATCTCGCAAAAAGTTGCCGATTACTCTAAAACCAAGTTCGGCAGATTTCTCTGCCTCGACTGTCAACGCGCAAAAAAATCTGCCGCGTAAAAGAAACTCAGCCCTGAGCTTAACGGCTCAGGGCTTTTCCTATTTTTGGAGGTCTTCAAAATGGACAAACTCAAGGAACTCATTCGCAAATTCGTCGACCGCCTCGCTTCCGACGCCATTAATGGCAAACGCGCTCTGCGCGAACTCTTCAGCGAGTCGCAGGGCTGGAACGAAAACCTGCAAGCTATCGTCATCAACGGGACGAAGACTCACAACCCCGACTACACTCTCGTGCACGACCTCGCTCACTCTATTCTTTACCCCGCCAAAATGGACGCCGACTGCGATAAACTTAATTTGATTGAACGCGCTGTTTGCTTCTTCGCCCGTCCTAACGACAAAACCGATTACTACATTGACGCTATTAATCAGCTTGCTCCTCACGCCTATGCTCCTCGCAAAAAGCGTAGCAGAATTTTCAAGGCGATTTGCGATTCTTTAGGTGTCACGGATTTGAGCGCGGGCAGTTCATTTCAATATCTCTTTGCCCAATTTGCCGACGAACTTTCTACAAAAAAGATTGACTTCAAGCTCTTTATGTCGATTCACCCCGCACATTTCTTAACGATGTCAAATCCCAAAAGGGATAATCGCGGTTCTACTTTAACTTCATGCCACTCCTTCAACGTCCTCGATTGTGATTACAACTGTGGGTGCTCTGGCTATGCCCGCGACGACGTTACTTTTATCGTGTTCACTGCCTCCGACCCCGATAAGCCTGAAACGCTCAATAATCGCAAGACTACTCGCCAACTCTTCATGTATCGTCCTTACAACGGACTTTTACTTCAAAGTCGCCTTTACAATACGCACGGCGGTACTTGCGGAACTCAAGCCGAATCAAAGCTTTATCGCGATTTGATTCAACGTGAACTTTCCGAGCTTGAAGGCGTGCCCAATCTCTGGAAGACTGAAAAATATTGCGGTAATAAACATGGTATTCATATCCCCTGCGGTAACGGCTTTGGCGGATATGCGGACTGGGGTCACCCCGACTTCGACGCCAAAATTTCGATTCGCCACGACCATGAGAACGACTACGAGATTTTCGATGTCGGCACCTACGGGCTGTGCATTTCCTGCGCCAACGAAATTTCTTCTAAACTTCTCTGTCAGGATTGCGATCACGATGGTTGCGAGTTCTGCCAAGAATGTGAAAATTATTGTTCCGAAACGTGGGAAGTCATTAATCGCCACGGCGAGCGTATCAACGTGTGCGAAAGTTGTCTCGACGAATATTACCGCCTCTGCGAGCATTGCGAGGAATACCACGACAAAAGCCAAATGACTATTATCAATGACGGCTCTTATGTTTGCTCACGTTGTCTCTCTGATGAATATTTGCTTTGCGCAGAGTGCGACGAATATTTTCTCGCCGATGAAGTTTCCCTCGCTGTCGACGCTCACGGTAACAGTGTCTACGTTTGCGACGACTGCCGCGATAAGCACTACACTCGTTGCTCCGAATGTGAACAACTTTTCCACA
>JAFQZB010000130.1 GCA_017406175.1 Selenomonadaceae bacterium
CAAGATCTCTTCTCGTAGTCAGCTTTGGAGTTGCGTGCATATGCGCCCCAGACCTGTACCTTGCCAAGTCTCCAACCAGCGTTGATAGTCCAGATTTGAGCTTTGTCGGTGTCGCCCTTTTTGCTGTAGAAGTAGTTGGGAATATAGCCTTCGTCCTCGTCATATGCTCCGATGGCTTTGAAGTCTTTGTCTTTGAGAGCGTAGTAGCCCAAACCGCCGAAGAGACCTTTCTGACCTGGGTCGTATTGAACGTTGATACCAACGAAGCTGGAAGTATGTTCGCTGTCGCTACCGAGTCTGCCGGTTGCTTCATACCAACGATCGTCCGCGCTGACGCCGTCTTGACGTCCGTTCCAAGAACCTGCATTACGGATAGCACCGTTCACTTTGTCAGCCTTGAGACGACCGCCATAGATAGTGGCTCTCAAACCGTTTGCAAGTTTGCCGAAGGTAATTTCACCGCCGGTGTACTCAGTATCCCAGATGATACCGTCTTCATTGGTGTAGAGGGGTTGACGACCGACTTTGATTTGGAAGTTGTCGTAATCGCCCTGTGCCCAACCACGAACCAGCTCGAAGCTGTTGTTGGTGTCATGGCTCAAGTCGACGTGTGCATCAATACGAGCGCGGAGTGTCCAGTGGTCATTGACGTGAGCTATCGGCTCGAAACGGAAGATCCAGTCGTCCTGCTTAACGCGGGTGTGCTCGCTGGTGCTGTGGTGACGGCTACGCTGGTCAGCCCAAACATCGTCGGTTCTGTGATTCTTGTAGGTGTACTCGATTTTGCCTTGCCAGACAACTTTGTCAGCATACTTTTCGAGTTCAGCAACGCGAACACCCAATGCGTCGAGTTCATCACGGAATTCAGCCGCCAGCCTGTCGAGTTCAGCTTTGTTAGCACCGGTCGGATTCTTCGCCATAGCCTTAGCAATCATCTGCGCCATTTCGTAACGGGTGATGTTGCGGTCGCCGCGATAGGTTCCGTCGCCGTAACCTTCGATAACGCCTTCTGCCGCGAGCTTGGAAACCGAGTTGTAAGCCCAGTGACCTTGCGGGACATCGCTGAACGGATTAGCCGCTGCCGACGTGGTTGCTCCTACGCCCATAACAAACGCTGCTGCCAGGGCTGCTGCTACTGTCTTCTTCATTTTGAACATCCTCCTTAAAGATGCCGCTAAAGAAATTTACTTCGGATGACTTTCGCGACTTGCCTCTGGAAGCTGTTCAAACTTGAGTGTCCATGTTTCCTCAAACTTTCCTTGCTTCCTTCGACTCGTCCCTGAAGTCGCCGCAATAATAGCGCAGAAGTTTTCGGTTGTCAACAGTTTCAAAAAAAATTTTTATACTATCTTTCAGGTTTCTTTCATGTTATAATAAAATTTTTTCAGCAAAGCTTCAAACGAGCTTAAGTTAATACACATTAAAACTACCACAGCTAGTAAGATTTTGCTTGAGATATATCTGAAGGCACAAAAGGAGCCTCCGATTGCTCGGAAGCTCCCTGAATATTTTCTGTGAAAACTTTGCAATTAGAAGAAGAATTCGACGCGCCCGAAGATGTGTTCTGCCTTGCCGCGACCGTACAATCCCTCGGTGATGTATTTGCCCTTGAAGTATTTGGCAATGACGCCGATATTTTTAAAAGGTGCCCAAGCCGCGCCGATTACAAAGCCGCGAGTCCCGCGCAAGGCATCTTCTTCCGTGGGCATGAAGGAAACGTTGGTGCCGTATTTGCGATAGCCCGCGAAGACATTCCATTGACCTTTCTCAGAGGCGTCGTCGTAGTTGCCGTAGTCAAGCTCGGCTTGCCACGATTTATTCTCGAAGTCGGCTTTAGTGTTATGAGCATACGCGCCTTGGATTGTCCACAAATCGCTGAACTTGTAGCCGAGATTGACCGTCCAGATAGTTGCCTTTTGGTAAGATTGGCGGCTGTCCTCGTCGTCGAAGTCAATGCTTTCTCTGATACCTCTTCTCCAAAAGCGGTTGCGGCTCCAAGCAAGGTCGTCGTCCTTAATGTTATACCAACCTGCGCCGCCGAAGAATCCTTTATCGCCCTGATTGTAATCGACTCTCAAGCCGACAACCGTCGAGGGGTCATCTTCAGCGACGTTTTCGCCCCAAGCACCGCTACCGATACCGTCATCCCTTACGCGACCTGCCAAAGCATTGAACTGCCATTTGCTACCGTAAGTTATCGAACCGCCAGTAATCTCACTATCCCACATGAGACCGAATTCGCCTTCAGGATAGAATTCAAAGCGACCGATTTTAAGATTTAACTTGTCGTAATCGCCTTCAGCCCACCCACGCACAAGTTCAAAATTCGTAGTCTCATCGTGTTTCATGTCGACGTAGGCATCGATACGGGCATTAACCGTCCAGTGGTCGTTGACTTCTGCCTTAGGCTCAAAGCGGAAGATAAAGCCGTTGATTTTGTCCTTATCCTTATGTCCAGTGTTGTCGGGGTCGGTTTTCGTTTGCTCGTAGGTGTACTCAAGCTTGCCCTGCCAGATGACTTTATCGGCGTACTTTTCAAGCTCGGCTACGCGAACGCCCAATGCGTCGAGTTCGTCCCGGAATTCAGCCGCCAGCCGGTCGAGTTCAGCTTTGTTAGCGCCAGTTGGATTCTTCGCCATAGCTTTAGCAATCATCTGCGCCATTTCGTAGCGGGTGATATTGCGGTCGCCGCGATAGGTTCCGTCGCCGTAACCTTCGATAACGCCTTCCGCCGCCAGCTTTGAAACCGAGTTATAAGCCCAGTGACCTTGCGGGACATCGCTAAACGGATTCGCTGCTGCAAACGTTGTTGAACCTGTGCCGACGACCAGAGCCGCCGCTAATGCCGCTACTACTTGTTTCTTCATTGTAAAGACCTCCTTAATTTTGACCGCCGGACTTGTAGGAAAGGCTTCGAGTTGAGTTGCCGTGTTTCCTCAAATGATTTATCCTCTCATTTAGTCCTTAAATCGCCGCAATGATAATCCTAATCAATCAGCTTGTCAAGTATAGTGATAGGTAACTCTTAGCCAAATGGTCGTAAGCGACTTTTGCAATTTGCTTTTATTCTCCAAGAGAAATTGAGCTAAAGACTGCTCATTGAAGGAACAAAGCAAGCTTGCCAATCGTTAGAGAAAATTTATCATGAATTTTGAACGTAAAAACCCTCCGATACTTGCCGAAGGGTTTTTGTCTAGCTTATTTTGTTAATGGGAAAGGTTATTCCGCTAAGATTTTTAGTAAACCCTTGACCTCTGTCAGTTTGTTCGCAATCGGCTCGCATTTAAAGGCTTTCTCGGAAACGATTAGAGCCTTGGGAAATTCTTTCCAGTCTACAGCACCGATTCCTTTGATTTCGTTATTGAAAAGTCGCATTTCGTCTCCGCGTTCAAATTTCTGGAAGAGCTTCTGGAGTGTCTCGGCTATATCTCGATTCTGCACGTTGCCGTATAACTGCACCGCCTTGCGGCTTCCCAAAAACGCCGCTGCCACATCGACCGTGCCAGAACCCAGATTTTCAATCAGTGGTTTTACGTTCCAGTAGAGAAGATAGACTTTGTTTCCGCCTTCTAACAATTTTTTTGCACAGCGATAGGTGCTCAAAGTGTAGAATTGCTCATACATCTTTGCTTTGGCTTCCAACGCGGGCATCATCGACGCTTGCTCCTCAACATAGGCTCTCACGGCTTTTGCTTCGGCGGGATAGTTATCGTCAAGGAAATGCAAAATTTCGTCCAGCTCTTTGGATATGAAATCCTCGTATTTTTTCTCGCCGACAAGGGATTTATAAATCTGTCTTTCGTTGCTTGGGATGCCGATAATAAATTCTATACTGGAAGCGGCTCCGTTCTGATAGGCGGCATACATGTCCAAGGGAAACATTTTCCCTTCGCGGGTCGGTCCGGACGCCAAATCCAGTACAAGTTTTTGCGAAGCCTCTTTCAGTTGCTGTGCAGAAAGTCGCAAAAGTTCTTCCATAGTCGTTGTCGAAGTTTTTTGCAAGAGTTTCTTCGCCAAATGTCTGGACGTTTCTGGCGTACTGTAAGTGAACATGGGGTCGCCGTAAAATATGAACGCTTTTTGAAACAGCCCCTTTGCCTGTTCACACGCCGCAAGCAGGCTGAGGCTTAAGGCTCCCGACTCGAAACCCATAACGGTAATCCGTTCGGGGTCGCCACCAAAGGCGGAGATGTTCTCTTTAATCCAGCGAAGTGCGGCGATTTGGTCGAGCAAACCGAGATTGAGCGCGTCGGGATACTCTTCACCGCCTGGAACTTCGGAAAAATCAATAAAGCCGAAGATACCGAGACGATAATTGAAGGTGACGCCCACACTGTCAGGATAGATTTTGATAAACTCATCACCGTGCAACAGCGGGTCGGCGGAACCGCCATACGTAAAATCGCCGTGGTGAAAAAATACGAGTACGGGCTTTTTCTGCTCCCTCCTTTTTCTTGCGATACAGATATTTAGCGTCAAACAATCTTCGCTTTGTCTGTGGTGTTTGAAGAACGAACCATCGTAATCAACTTGAATAGCGGACGCGCCGAAATGTTTTGCCTCGAAAACGTCTTCCGATTCAGGTATCGGCTCTGGAGCTTTCCAGCGGAGTTCACCTATAGGAGGCTTGGCGTAGGGAATGCCGCTGAAAAAAATTGTATCCTTCTCTTTTTCACCGACGAAGACTCCTGTTTTTGTCTTTACCGCGAGGTCAGCATCAAATGCGCCGTGAATTTGCCGATTCTGCTGATTCAATTCATCGAGGTCGCTTTGTTTTAGTTGGTCGTCAAAAACAAAGCCGCCGCTCCCGTCCCCGTAACGCTTGCGGATTTTTTTTATGCGGTATTGTCGCAGAGCCATATTGAACGCAAAAACCAGAATCGGCGGGATAATGACGAATTGGAACTGTTCCTCAACATAATTGAGCATTGAAACGCCCATAGACGCGGCGATATACCTAGCAACAAAAAAAATGATAATGAGCACCGCAAACGCCGTGAGCCTGTAGGCGGTCTTTTCCTGTATGGTCTTGCTGAAAACGATTTTGTATGCTAGCCCTTCCAGCGTCGTTCCGACAACGAGACAAACCACTATGCACAGCCATTCGGGGTAGTCTAAAATTTTCGGGATTTCAAAGCTGAATCCATAGCCGACCGCCGCCACGAGCGCAATGAATAAATCGTCAATCGTAAATAGTTTTCTCATGCTTCACCTCAAGTAAATATAGGAGCGGCAATAAGACGCAACATTTCAAGTTAAGCACTCTTTCATTGCTCCAAGTCAAGTTCGGCGTACAACTGACTGATTTGCTCTTCTGTGTAATGCGGCTTTTCGTAGGTGTCCGAGAAAATAACTTTAATACTTGCCAAGCGTCCTGCGAGCCGTTTTTCCTTCCGAAGTTCACGACCCGTGATGAAGATGTACTCAAACATTCTATCACCGAAGAACCAAAAAAATACGATAAAAATTTCGCGCGGCACTTCGTCAAGAGAAAGTGTCAACCACAAGAGAAGCCCGCTGATGATTAATCCGATGACCATGAAGATAAACATTTTGAATTCGCGATCCTGTTCCTTTTCGACGAGACCGAGCCTGTAAGAAAAATCATCACGGATAATTTCTGCGATGATTTTTTTCTCTTCCGCCGATAAGCAATTCCCAATGACATTCAAAACAAGCGGGCATTCGTCAGGTATGGGACCTGCGGCATCTTGAAGATACTCGACAAAATCCAAATTCAAGCTCTCTTGGTCTTTTGCGCTGTATGTGTTGATTATGTCGTTGTAATTGGAAATACAGCAATGCACCGTCGCGATTCCGTTCTCGATATAATCACGTTTTATGCGCGAGTCTATCCGGCTTTTTTTCTGGTCAAACAATCGAATAAAATTACGTTTTTTCATGCTAGTCCTCATTTCGCCACAAGGAAAGGCAGAGGGTTTCAAGCCCCCTGCCTAGCAACTTGCTGATTATTCGTTATTAAAGCATATAATATTTGGTAAGGGAATATGTTCTGTCCCAATCGACGATTTTTCTTGCGGATTCCTTTTCGGGGTGGATATTGAACTCGTCTAAGACCATAACTTGCTTGTTCTCGGTGTCGTAAAGCGGCCACTCCTTTGCCTTGCCGTCAGGGGAAATTTCCGCGCTAAGTGACGGGTTGCCGGTCTTGGCGAACTGAACCCACATCTTGCGCATAGTCTTTGAAAAGGTCTCGTCGAATACTCTTCCCGTGTCGCTGGTCATCTCTGGATGATTGAAAACAACTGCAAGCTCTATCGCGTGACCGCATTTCATTATCGGCAACGAGGATTCGGGCGTGAAGTAATAGGCGTAAGATTTGCCGCCGCCCCGCGTCAGACTCTCTGCCAACTTGATAATCGGCGCATTGAACCAAATCTGACTTAAAAGACGGCTATCGCGTTCCCAGCTTTCGACGCCTGTCATGTCGTTCCAGAAGCTCTCGGCAAGTTTTTTCTCCGCGTCCGTCAATTTAGGAAACATTTTCGACTTGCGGTCGGCTGTCCACGCGTTCCAGCCTTCAAGTCCGAAACTGTACACGAAGAAATTCATTTCATCTTTATTGCAACCCAGAATAAAATCAATATCCTTCGCCGCGCCGTTCGCGTAAGCCTCAAACGGCTCTAACGACAAATATTTTCCGTCACGTTCAGGAAATTGGCGCATGAAGAGCACGGCTGACGCTTCCAAAAGCTTTTGCCCGTCAATTTTCAGCAGTTCGGCGACGGTTTTGCAACCGAGGACTTCCATCAGTTCATTCGTACAAGCGATACATTGTTCCGCAGACCGTGTTTGATTGGGTGCGCCACTTTGCGCAATGACGCGTTTGAAATATTTTTGCGAGCCGGGAATTAGCGGAAGAAGTGAGCAACTTCCTGCCCCTGCGGATTCGCCGAAGATTGTCACGTTGTTGGGGTCGCCGCCGAAATTGGAAATGTTCTCGTGAACCCATTTTAACGCCGCAATTTGGTCGAGCAAGCCGAGGTTTTGCGCGTCGGGATAGTCTTTACCGTCCGCTAGGTGCGACAGGTGGAAAAATCCGAAGACGCCGAGCCTATAAGCGATAGTAACGACAATGACTTCCGGATTTTCTTTAACGAAGTTGTAGCAGTCAAACATCGGGTCGACCGTTCCGCCCGCTTCAAACGCGCCGCCGTGAATCCATACCATGACGGGCTTTGGTTGCGCAGGCTTATCGTCAGCCTTCCATATGTTCAGATACAAGCAATCTTCATCAAGATAGAAAAGGGAGCCGGTTTCTAAGTTTTCATTCCCGTAGGAACTTTTCGCATTGAAGTAAGCCTCGTATATGCCTTCATCGGGCACAACGTCCACTGGAGCTTTCCAGCGCAATTCCCCGACAGGTTGCTTGCCGACAAACGGAATGCCCCTGTAGGCGATAATATTTTCCGTCCGCTTGCCGACGAATGTCCCGTTGACGCATTTGACTGCCAGCGATTTATCGTAGTTGCCGTCAGTGATTCTTTTGTTTTCGCCGTATTGAGCTCGCAACAGTGCTTTTACGTCCATAATACCTTACACCCCATAAACTTTTTTGCCCTCAAAGTAAGTCGCGGCGGGTTTGGCGTCGTGAATATCCGTAACTGGGCAAGTTAGCACGTCTTTGGTAACGAGGAGGAAATCTGCATATTTGCCAGGGCTGATACCGCCGCGTTCATTTTCAAGGAACATTTGCTTTGCAACATTGATTGTCAGAGCCGTGATAGCCTGTTCGCGGGTGATGAGTTCTTCCGTCCACCAAGGCTTTCCGGTTTCGAGGTAGCATTGACCTGTAACGGCAATTTCAATAATGCCGAACGGATCATCGGGACTGCCAGAGAGTGCAGGGAAATCCGAATGCGAGGTCACATTAACGC
>JAFQZB010000131.1 GCA_017406175.1 Selenomonadaceae bacterium
AGCAATCAGATTTATTACATAATTTTTTTCTTGTTGTCTGTTATATTCAGTCTCAATGTCAGCGAGAACTTTTGTTACATAATCATTTAATTCGGGCGAATAATCTTGCGCGCCTAAATTTTTTATTTGTTTAATCAAGGCGAGCAGTTCCGCAGAAATCGCAGGCGCATTTTCCAATTTGCTAACTTTTTCAGAAAGCTTGGTTGGTAAGGTAGAATTAGATATAATTTTATCTTGTCTGTTATATTCAATCTTAATATCAGCGAGAACTTTTGTTACATAATCATTTAATTCGGGCGAATAATCTTGCGCGCCTAAATCTTTTATTTGTTTAATCAAGGCGAGCAGTTCCGCAGAAATCGCAGGCGCATTTTCCAATCTGCTAACTTTTTCAGAAAGCTTGGTTGATAAGGTGGAATTAGACATAATTTTATCTTGCCTGTTATATTCAATCTCAACGTCATTAAGAATTTTTGTGGCGGCGGTGTCGAATTCTGAAGAATAGCCTTTAGATTCAAATAAAGCTTCTAACTCCCTTATTATTTTAAAAAGTTCTAGGTTATTTAGAGGAAGTGATTTTATGCGTTGGATAGAATTCACCAATTTTGTTATCTGTTCAATCAACTGCGGCAACTCGATATTAATGAAATCCTTGTTTTTGGGAAAGAGTCGGGGTGAGAAATTGTAGCGAGTAATTTTGAGCGAATCACAGTTATCGAAAGCATCTTTGTTAATATAGATATTGGAAGCATGAATCAATATATTTTTCAGCTTACTGCACTCGCTGAAAGCATTATTACCAATGGATTTGACAGAATCGGGAATGATAATGCTCGTCAACGCACTACAACCGTTGAAAGCATTATTACCAATGGAGATGAGACCTTCGGGCAATTTTATTTCTGTCAAGCTTGTACAACTCTGGAAAGTCGAATTGCCAATAGAAGTGACGGAATCGGGAATGGCAATACTTGTTAGTGATTTGCAAGCATAGAAAGCGTCATTACCAATAGAAGTGATGGAATCTGGAATAGTTATGTTCATCAGTGACTCGCAACCTCTGAAAGTCGAATGCCCAATGGAAGAAACGGAATCGGGAATGGTAATGCTTGTCAGCGAGCTACAATAACTGAAAGCGTTATTCCCAATGGAAGTGACAGAGTTGGGAATGTTAATGCTCTTTAGTGATGTACAACTATTGAAAGCATATTTCCCAATAAAAGAAACGGAATCGGGAATAATAATGCTCGTCAACGAACGGCAATTATTGAAAGTATCATCGTCAATGGAAGTGACAGAATGGGGAATGCTAATGCTCTTTAGTGTAATGCAATAATTAAAAGCACGCCGATTAATGGAAATGACAGAATCTGGAATAGTTATGTTCATCAGTGACTCGCAACCACTGAAAGCATGTTTTCCAATGGAAGAAACGGAATCGGGAATGGTAATGCTCATCAGCGCACTACAACCATTGAAAGCATCATTACCAATGGAAATAACTGGCAAATTATCTATCCTCGACGGAATAGTCACAGACTTTGCCGAGCCGGTGTATTTGTCAATTCTTATTCCCGAATCAATGCGACTATATTCAAAGTCCATATAGCGTGGCATAAAGTTTTTCCTCCTCTCAAAATTTAAAATCGGGACGATGTATCCCAACTGAAATATAGCCGTCCCGTGTCGCGAAATTTTGAATCTGATTTTCTGCCGTCGCCAAATATTTTTTGTAAGCGTCGCGATATTTTTCGCTCAAAATATAAATCGTCTGATTATCCGAGCCGCGCAGAAGGCAATTATTATTCCGCGCTTTAATGTACGGCGCATCAATAAGGACAGCGATATTTTTCAAAAGCGTTGTGGGCAACTCATCTTTCATGTAGCCGGTATAGACAATTATATCGTCGCTAATTTGCTTTATTTCTTTAAGCAAATGCGATAAATCTTCCGGCTGAAAGAAAGGATCGCCGCCTGTTATTGTGAAGCCGTCGACAACATGATTTTGCGCAATTTTTTTTATCAGCGACATGACAGTTTCAAGCGAAGTTTCATAGCGTTTTTGAAATTCCAAAAGTTCAGGATTGCTACAACCTTCACAGCGGCGCGGGCAACCGCAAAACCAAATACCAACACGATTGCCCGGTCCAAGAACTTTTACGGGATATAAAATCCTTGCAAGATACATTTTTCACCCGACCAGAAAATAAGTAGCGTTATCTTGACGCGAGCCATTAAAAACTGCGCCTCCTAAGCCAATTTCATCGCTCTTTGCCAACTTCGTTTTTTGGAAAATCTTTCGATTGTTTACGTAAGTTCCATTAGCCGAGTTTAAATCCTCAACAAACAATTCGTTGTTTTCAAGCGTAAGTCGACAATGCCGACGACTAACAAAAGTTTTCGCCGCGAGATAATCTTTCAACTCGTGTTCGCGCCCGACGGTAATATTGTCGCAGTCAATCTTAAAAACAATTCTGCCGTCCAAGCTCCGCAATACAAAAGCCGCTGATTTAGATTCAGCCTTCGACGTAGGAATAACGTCCGAAATATCTTCGCCGCAATTTGCGCACTTACGAGCATTTGGCAAATTTTTTTCACCGCATTCACTGCAAACTCTGATTAAACTGCTTTTGACGGCAAGTTTATCTTCGGAAGAATTTTTTACCGTTACTTGTTGCGCGTCAGTAACGGGCACGCTCATCAAATCGCAGTCACAATTTACACAGTCCGAAACGTCGGGCGGATTTTTTGTGCCGCATTCAGGACAAATTTTAAACTTATTCATATTAATTTTTCCTATATAAAAGTTGCGAAGTTTTATCGCGGCGACGCCTGTGATTAAAATGCTCAACTGTGCCGCTCAACTCATAATCGCTGACGTTGAGAATCTGCGCATATTCGACGCTTGGCGGCAACCTCTGAATTCTATTACTTAGAATAACGCCCTTTTCTTCAAGCCGTCGTTCAATTTCGCCGAAGTCTTCGCAAAAAGTCTCCATATGTTTGCAAAGTTTTTCACTCTCGGAAAGGTCGGGCGTCCTGTCTACTTCGTCAAGCCCGCACAATTCCATAGCAATATGACCGTCGTCCGCCATAGTCACGTTGACAGCGGTGCCGTCATCATACGAAAAAAGCTCGCTTTTAAAATGCTTGCCGCTTTTTTTCGTGACTTCGCGGCGTCCGATAACATCATAGCCCATATCGCTCATAACTTCATCAAGGCATTTGTTTATATAGGCTTTTTCATCATCACTCGCAATTTTTTCTCTCAAGCGAATTATTTCGGCTTTGATATTTTGTATCGCCGCCTGCGAAATCTCAAAAAGCTTTTCTGGCTCGCCAGCCATATCGCAAACGATTTTATATTCAATCTTCAATTCGGCAATTAAGGGATTTAAATCGGTATCGTTGAAATTTTTATCTAGTTTGCTGGACGGAGATTGAAAATCAGCGAATGCTTCATCAATCACAGAGTCGGATTGCTTAATTCTAGCTTGACGTTCCAGTTCTATGCGGCGTTGGCGTTCTTGTTCTTCACGACGTTGACGTTCCAGTTCTTCGCGGCGTTGGCGTTCTAATTCTTCACGGCGTTGACGTTCCTGTTCTTCGCGACGTTGACGTTCCAGTTCTATGCGGCGTTGACGTTCCAGTTCTTCACGACGACGGCGTTCCTGTTCTTCGCGACGTTTACGTTCTTGTTCTTCACGACGTTGGCGTTCTAATTCTTTACGACGTTGGTGTTCTTGTTCTTCACGACGTTGACGTTCTTGTTCTTCACGACGTTTACGTTCCAATTCTTCACGGTGACGGCGTTCCGCCAATTTGCGTCTTTGTTCCGAAGTGACAGTGTAATAAGAACTTTTTGGTCCCGACATCTCAATACCTCAAGCAGACTTTAAATTTTGTTTCCAACTGTTCAATTCATTACGCTTGCCAAGTGATATAAGCCACGCTTCAAATTCCTCGTTCAAGGCATTCTTACTATAAATCAGCTTATAACAAAATGCCTCAAACGTTGTAATTGAATCACCGAGTAAATTGTTCATATGTTCAGCAAGTTCTTCTGTGGTTGAAAAATTCTTCTCCCCAACGCGCAATTCTTTTTTGCCCATCAGTAAATACGCTAAGAGATAATATTTTATGCGATCGTCTCTTCTATCGCGGTTTGTATTTTCAAGAGCCTTTACGCCGTCAATAATTTTCTGAGGTTGAGAATGAATTTTCAGATATTGTGAGAGCAATCGCCAATTTATAATTTCGTCCCAGAAATTTTTATCGCTCATATTCGCAAGACGAAGTTTTATCAGCATATCCTGCCCAAATTTTTTCAGCGAAGAATATTTTTTACCTTTCCAGAAAAATTCTTCTAAGTCCGGTGCGAGCTTGTAAAGCAATTTCCAAAAAGCAAAGTCCGAATCTTCGCCGCGCTGAATTTCTTCCTCCGCGTCCATGCAATAACTTGCCAATTCGGGATCGAAACGCCTAAAAAATTCTGACAGCAACTTGCGCGTCAAATGTTTCTTGCCTTCCAACCAGTTTTTTGCAAGAGCAGGAACTAATTCATTTATGTTGCTATGTTTTTTACCGTCAAATTTATAAGTGTTGTTGTTAAAATTTTTCGTTACAATCGGAATGTCTATAGAAATTTTTGTTTCGCCTGGAATCGGTTGATCTTCACCGTCAAGCCACTTTTCGACTTCTTCATAAGTCCAACGTCGATTGGGATTATCGAGTTCGTTGCGGTTAGTCAAATCATTATAAGTCAAAGCGGTTATCAGGTCTTTTAATTTTGGCGGCATATTTTCAGGATAAGGAAGCTTCTGAACGGCAAGATAACGAGCTATTTCTTCTGCATTCAAATTTTCATAGGGATTATGACCGCAGAAAAGTTCATAAAGGGTAATGCCAAACGAATAATAATCGGATTCCTCAAGATAAACACCGCGCAAAGCTTCTGGGGAGGCGTAAGCAAGAGTCCAGCCGCTTTTAGTTATTATCATGCTTGAATTGTTATCTATTACCGAGCTGATACCAAAGTCTATGAGAGCTACACCGACGCCATCAGGTCTGATCATGATATTCGCTGGTTTCAAATCCTTATGCAAAATGCCGATGTTGTGCAGTGACTTTAATGCGTCATTTACACAAGGAATAATCATACGCTTTAACTGTTTAAGATTAAATTTTTTCCCTTGCAGGCTACCTAATCTGTAATATGGCAAAATCGTGACGGGCATACCTTCATATTCGCCAGTTTCGTAAATTTTAGCAACATAAGGCGAATCCAAAGATTGCAAAGTTTCAATAATTTCTGGTTTCACTGCGTCTTTGTGATTGTAAATTTTCGCAACATACTCTTCGTCATTGTATTCACAGACGTAAATGTCAGCTTCTCCGGAAGTTACCTTCATGCGACTTTTAACAACGTATTTATCAAATAAGAGCGTGCCCTCAGCAAAATTAGTAAAGTCTTCAGCAATATTATTACGGGAAGTGACATTATTTAATCTCTGATTCTGTACGGTAATATTACCCGCTTCAACATTTCGCGTCGTTAAAGGAGACGATAAGTTCGGATTTCTATGTGTTATGTTATTCAATCCTTAAGCACCATCCTTTGAATATTTCTATTTTAAGCAATATGGGGAATAAATTAATCCTTGTTTAACCGCTATTAAAGCAACCAAAATCGGCTCTTAAAGAGGTATTCGGATTAATGTTAGCGGCAACGGATCAAAGTAACGGCTACCTTGACTTGACAAAACTCTCAAAACTTAAATGAGTGAAACAGCAAATTAGCAGTGGCGCGTAATCGTTAAGCCGCCTTCGCGTCGATAATTCTGTTTTCAAATTGCTCTATCTTCGCGTCATTGAATTACGAATTACGAAAAAAAATGAGCTGACCGCAACGAGGGCACGCCAAATTAACAGTATGCTCGGAAATATTTAGTTGCTTTGAGCCTAAATCTCTACCACACTTAGGACAAAAAGCTTTTTTTGTTCTCTCTGTCATAATTTTGTCCCCTATTCTTGTTAGTTCATAACTTTCTAAACTATTTCTATGTTTCATTAAGTTATTAAGTTAAAGTTGAACTCTTTTCATTTTCCACTTTTTAATATCCTTAATTTTTTTTTGTGCTAAAGGATAGCCTAAATCAGCAGATTTTTGATACCATTCGATAGCTTCATCAAGAGAATTTAAATAAAATTCATAGAGCATAGCCAAATAACACATAGCGCGAGCACTTCTTAAATCACTAGCTTGTTGATAATATTTTTTTGCCTCTTGAAAATTTTTCTTTACCCCCGTGCCCTCTTCATAACATTTTCCGATACCTATAATTCCGTCAATATTTCCCGTATTAGCTAACTTTTCATAACAATCCAATTTAGACGAATTATTTGCATTATTTGCTTCAACAAGCAATGCTGTTCTTTTTAGATACAAATCATCATACTTGACATTTTTAAATTCGTTACACTGAGACCAAAAGAAATCGAGTTCCTCACTGTAGACTGTAATAGGTACAGGAGAATCGCCAATACCAACGAATACCGTATTTTTTATTTCTTTCGGTATATTGAAAGAAACTCCGCAGAGGTAAATAAAACTATTATTTTCGCTCAAAATTTTTTCTAACTCTTCTTGGTTACGAGCTATCAGTTTATCGTTTTCGTTTTTACGTTCAATACTCATAATAAATTTTCTCTTTCTTACAATCTTTTGTGAGTGGCTCTTCTAAAAAAGAAACGGAAAAGTTTTTCCGAATCAAAGCATATGTTTATCAATTTCCCACCAAACTTTTTTTTCTTCTTCGCTGAAAGTGACGAGAGAAGCCAAATCAATGCGAAGACTTTCAGCGATGTCGAGAAGAGTAGAAATCGGCACGCCTTTATTGTATTTGCCGCGCTCTATTCTTCCTATGCTTCCCTTGCTGAGATTAGCGCGTTTAGCAAGTTCAGCTTGAGTCATTTGTCTAAGAGTACGGTAGTAAGCAATTTTCGCGCCGATTTGGCGGAAGATCATAATTTTTTTAACGTCCATTTCGCTTAGTTCTTTCTCTGGAAGCTCATCTTCAGAGTTAGCGGAATTTTTATCAGAGTCTTTGTCCATAAATTTCACCTACTAAAGTGTAACATAACAAAATGTAAAAGTAAGCCGCCTAGATACGTTGCTTTTTCTTATGAATTTGATACCAAGTACGGGAATCTTATGCAAAACCGAAATCCCACCAACAGAAATTTTCTGTTGGTGGGATTCAATTTTGAAGGAAGACGTATTTGTTTAAGGTTTAAGTTTGAGATTTGGAAAAGCAATGATTAGTATTGATAGAAAAGGGCAATTTCTTCGTTGTAGATTTGTAGAAGAATATTATCGTCAAACTCAGCGCGGAAGGATTCGAGATCACGAAAGGAGTAAAAATCGAGTAAAGTTTCATAGATGTCGAGCAGTTCGGGAGCCTCATTCTGCATTTTCTGGTAGTAACAAAAAGGAATGTTTAGGCGTGCGGCTATCTGCTGATGTGCCAAATCCCCAGTTCCAAAACCGCAAGTCTTGCCGTCGAGCGACAGATGAAGCGTCGAACCGTAGTTATTTGATTCCATTTCCAACGAACGAGTGTCAGCAAGAAAATCTTGCCGATTAAGTCTTTGGCGTTGCAATTCCCTGCCAAGCTCCGCCAATGTTTTGCCTTGTTTCAAAACTATCTCCTCCAATCGAATTTAGAACGCAAAAAAGCCCGGTCTAACGACCGAGCGTCATCACTATTCACGACTATAATATACAATCAAAATTTCAACTTTTCACGTTTTATAGTCTGGATTTGTGAAAGATTATCTCGCGCCCAACTCCACACGAATTAAATCGTATTCGTTATACAATTCGCGCGATTTTTTATTGTCTCTTTAGCTTAGTTCCGTTGATTGTATGAGCGTGCCGTCGCTAGGCTTATAAATAAACGTATCTTTACCGTCGTCGCCTTGCAAGCTGTCATTGCCAGTTTCAGTATATATTGTGACTAAACTGTTATTATTAAAAACGTAATCATTGCCAGTATAAATTTCTACTTTGTAGGTGTAATTATTAATAATGCTATCATTGCCGTTTCCAGTGCTAATCGTGACCTTTCAGCCTCAGATGTATAAACTCCACGCATAACGATGGGGCTTGTAGCTAAAATTAAGCTAAAAATTTTTCTTATAAGCTCCTACCTTAACTCCCTATATACTTTTTCCTGTTATGAACGAAGTATGTAGAAAATTCCCACGTATTCGTGACCTAAGAGAAGATTCCGACCTAACGCAACAGAAAGTCGCTGATTATCTCCACTGTTCCCAATCCCTTTACGCTTACTATGAATCGGGAAAACGCAACTTGCCGGTCGACAATCTGATTGCTCTCGCCAAACTTTACAACGTCAGCACAGATTACATTTTGGAGTTGACCGATAATCCCAGTCCGAAATGATATTTACTTGCACTCGTCTGGAATATCGTAATCGGTATCGTTAAGCTGAGCCATCATATCGTTAAGTTCAGCGTTGAACTGTTTCATCTCCTCGAACATGTTCCGAAGCTCGGTAATCTGTTCGCGAACTTCATTTTTGGAGTTATTCAAGTCGCTCAAGTCAACAAGCAATGCCAGCTCAATATCGAGTGCCTTAGAGATTCTTATAAGTAAAGGCAAGGACAGAACTTTACGAGCAGAGCCGCTCTCTATGTGCGACAGGTAGTTTTTGTTGATAGAAACTTTGTCAGCAAGGTCAGCTTGAGTCATGTTGCGCAACTTCCGGAAGTAAGCAATCCTGAGCCCGATATATTGAATTTCCTGTAAGCAATCGTCAATCTTTTCCATAAGTTCACCTCGAAAATATTCTAACACGAAATCAATAAAAGAATGTGTACCACGTAGGTTGATTTTTTACCAGAATAGGTAAACCACAATTAAAGTATACCAAAACTCATAAGCTGATTATGGATGACATTGATTGAGCGACGTGCTTCACGTTTCTCGTAATCTGAGTCGATAAAGAGTTCCGCATTGCGAATGGGATTTGAAGGCAATGTAATGCTTTCGTTGAAACCGTAACGACAAGCAAATCTATTTAGGTAAGCCGAACGCGAATGTGCTGAAGCTGATAATTCGTCGCCATAAGGTACAGCGTGCGCGTAGCTCAATCCGCTGTCTGTCAAGAAATGAATCAAACCGTTCAAGTTGTCGGCAACGGCGAAGCCGTTCATGGCGTCGACAGCCCAAAAAAGCCTGTCATTAATATTTTGCTGAACAACGACGGGCTTAGCGAACAAAGAGTATTGTTGGTCATTGATAGTAGCGGAAAGGTTTTCTGAAACAGCTACGGAATTTATTTCAACAAAATCATTGGCTCGAATGTTGTAGCCGATTTTATTACTCGTAGACGGCAAGGGCATGGGGGCAAAGCCGTAGAGATAAGGATTAGCCAAGAAATTGGCGTTGTAGCGTTGTCGAACGTAGTAATGAGCCTCCTCTAAATTCGGGAAGACGGCAACTTCGCAGAAAGGATATTTGCGGAAGTACAAAGCGTTGTAAATCTCCGCCGCTGTTCGTCCCGTGAAAACTTGGTTGAAAGAGATCATCGCGAAGAAAAGGGATTCGACATTAGTGTTCATTTGAGTTGCCTCCGTTAGAGATAGTTATTTCCGGCGTCAGATTTTCCAAGAGAGTTTTGACGGCACTCCACTTGAGAACCAAAAAAGACACGGATTGGTTTTTGATTCTAACCTTCTTGAATAATTTGTCTTTATGATTTTTTTGTTCATAAACTTCGATGAGATTGAGTGCATAGAGTTTATTCCACAGGGCTTGCGGGCTTTCCGTGAATATTTTTCCAAATCGGCTGTAATAAGTAATGACGTGGTTGTAAGCGGCGTCGGGATAAAGAAACAGCTTTCCGCAATCGAAGAAACCAAAGCAACTATCGTAGAAAACGTCTTTACTTTGAGAAATACAGCCGGTATGAGTAGTAGTTTGCTCTATAGCTTGCAGAAAGAGAATATAGGGTTCGGCTTCTTTGCCACGTTGTTCGTTTACCGCCATAACCTTGCCGAGAATATTCTTCCAATGATTGTGTAAGTCGATATTTTCATCATAGTTTATAAATCCGCAAATTTCCCAGAAAAGCAAAATCAGTTCGGCTTGCCCAAGGAGCATTTTGAAGATGGTGGCTTGACGAGCGAAACTGAAATCTCTTTTCGTGTTCCGTTTGGAGTCAATCAAAAATTCAACGCAAGGCGAATAATGGGCTTCGAGAAACTTGACGTAAAGAGTCATGTATTGTTCCAGCTTGGAAAATCGCCCCGACCTTTTGGCGTCCAGTTCATCATCTTGAAACGCGCTCAATTTCTCTGAGTTAATGGAATCATGGTTAAGAAAAACCGCAAGAGTTCGCAATTTGCTGGATTTGCTCAAAGCGTCGATGTCAGTTTCAGACGTAAGAACGACGGCACAACGCGTAGACACGCAGTCTAAGTCATTACCGCCATTAATCGAACGTTTTCTACCGGTTGAATCTCCCAGTTGTCGTAAAATCTGCTCGAATTTCGCCACTAAAACTTTGTCACAACCGGACGAAAGGTCATCCATAATCATTGAGGAATCTTGACGGCTCATCAAATCCAATTCAATCCCTCTGTTAGTGGACGTAAAGTTAATGAGCGCGTCCCCGAATAAAGAAAACAACACGCGGGCAAGCGAAGTCTTTTTGCTTCCTGACGCTCCTATCAAAGTCAAAATGTATTGCTCGTTGTATCCTGCGTCTTCAAATAATTTCAACGTATAACCCAAATGAGCGTGTAAAAACAATGGCAACATAATCTGAAGGTCGGCGATTTCTAACAAACTGCCACCCCAATCAATCAAAGCAACCGGCTCATATTCCATGACTGCTAATCGAAAATCGCTCTGACAATTCTCATCGTTACCCGAATAGTAGTGCCAGCCATTGAAATTTCTCTGCCAGCCTGCGTTCCTATAAACAGTTTCATGCGGTAAGGTTTCATAGCTGAGTTCGTAGACTTCGGAGATGTACTGCTGAAAAATGATGTTGGCACGTGCAAGGTCACAGAAAATCCTAAACTGCGGATATTGCGCTGATAACTCTTGGCTTAACGAAGTCAATTTAGAAAGTTTTATGTCAAACAAAACGCTGTAACTTTTACCCCGAATAGTTAGAGTGATTCTTTCTTCCTGCGCGTTGGTGGCGACCAACGTGTAGATTTTTTCGACTTCCACTTCAAAGTTAGCGAGTCGGTAGCTTTCTTTTGAATTCTTATTGCGACGCCAATAAAGAGTGCCGGAATTTTCATCATAGATGAAGTACTGCGATTTGGTCTGCAACTTTGGTGCCAGCAAGCTTTGTGCCGGCATAAGATAATTTTCAGAGGCAGGAAGCA
>JAFQZB010000132.1 GCA_017406175.1 Selenomonadaceae bacterium
ATTTATAGTGATAGGTAACTCTTTGAGGTAATCTCCGAGTTTTCCCCCACTCCACACCGTGCATGCGATTTTCACCGCACACGGCGTTCCATCTTTGACATTTCTTTTCAATCTAATCAATCTACCGAAAGGATATTATTTCCAACCATTTTTCTTAACACATTGAGCTTTTTGATGTCGGGTTTACAGGCTTGCAGATAACATTGAATGGTTTCAAGATTCGTTGCGTGAATGAGTTTGTGTGCTTGTGCTGTGACTAAAATTAAATTTTGGTAATCATCCGTGCCACCTTTGGATTTAGGAATTTTATGGTGGCAATGAATTTTGTCCGTTGAGGTAAACTTTTCCCCTGTGACAGCACACGTTCCCTTTTGAGCTGAATAGAGCGAAATTCGGTTATCAGCATATTCAATGCTTCTGCTGTATAACGGTTGGCGTAGAAGTTTAAGCTTGATTTCGTCAACCGTTTCCGTCGACGTTTTGTAACTCTTATTCATTGGGATTTTATGCTGAACATAGCCGATTGGGTAAATTGGTTCGCCAGCTAAGTATCTAATCATCGCCGATTTGCCATATCGTACCTTTTCAGTTGGGGTAAGTTTCCTTCCTTTCTTACAAATTCCCTTAAGCCTGTTAATGATGACCGTCATGACTGCCCTGCTGAGTTTGCCAGCGTCCACTGATATGTTAGTCGCAAGTCGGTAGTAATTTTGCATTCCCATGACCATTTTATTATACTGCCAAATTTCTCCGAGCTGTTCTTTCTCTGTTTTTGGGCGTGCTATTCGTTTTACTTGTTTCAGTAGGGCTTTCTTTTTGGTTTTGAGTTGCTTATCGCTAATGTGTGACTTAACTACCTGTTTGCCGCCTTTAGAGTGGACTTTAATTTTAAAACCTAAAAACTCGGAATATCTACGTTTGATGTTGACAACTTTGGTTTTCTCCTGTGAGACTTCCAACTTGAGCCTTTCAAACAACCATTGTGTGATAGCAATTTTTGTTTTTTCAGCCGTCGTTTTCGTTCTGCAAAATATTCTAAAGTCGTCGGCGTAGCGCACTATATACATTTCTTTGAGTTTTGTTTTGCGCATTGCCCTATAACCATTTTTGGTGCCGTTTTTTGTGATTGAGTATTTGTAGACAATGGGGTTTTCTTCCCAGTTACTTTCTACCCAATGGTCGAGTTCATTTAGCACGATATTTGCTAAAAGTGGCGAGATTATTCCGCCTTGTGGCGTCCCTTTTGTCGGATATTTCAGCTCGCCGTTTGGCATTTTGATTGGGGCTTTGAGTATGCGCAAAATTTTTCCGAGCAGGTGTTTATCCCTTATTCCCAACGTCCACATTTGCCTCATCAGCTTCGAGTGGTTTACGTTGTCGAAGAATCCCTTGATGTCAAATTCGATGACATAATGCAGATGTCCGCGTTGCATTCTTGATTCTGCGTCTGCTATTGCATTTTCTACTGAACAATTCGGTCTGAAGCCGTAACTGTGCTTGCTGAATTGTACTTCGCAGATTGGCTCCAGTACTTGCTTGAGACATTGCTGAATCAGTCTATCCCATATACAAGGGATTCCTAATGGACGCGAGCTTCCGTTTGGTTTTGAAATTTCTTTCCGTCTGACGGGTTTAGGACGGTAGCCGTGCTTTGTGCCTGAGACGATATATCTGACTTTCGCGGTTACTTCTTCAGGCGTCATTTTTCCGATGTCCGCTATTGTCAATTTGTCCGTTCCAGCGGTGTTGCTCCCTGCGTTGTCCTTGATATTCCTGTACGCCAGCAAAATGTTTTCCATGCTAAGGACAAGTGGCATTAAGTTTGTAAAGTGTTCGCCATTTTTCGCCCGTTCATACAGCTCGTTGTAAATATTTTCCTTTGGCATAAGGCATCACTCCTTTCTTGGAGCGACCCTTTTGGTCTTGCTCGAATCCTTATTCGATTGAGTGATTGTTATGAAATTGTCAAAGACTTGTGCCCATTCCTTCATTCCCATTACAGGAACTTCATCGGTTCGAGCACTACTTTTCAGTACCGATTCAACCGCTTATTTTTCTTCGTCGGCTTAGTCATTTGACTTCGG
>JAFQZB010000133.1 GCA_017406175.1 Selenomonadaceae bacterium
GCGTCAATAAGAGAGAGCAAATAACGATGTTCAATTTTGCCGAAGTCGCCGGTCTTGCGAAGTTCTTCCTCAACGGCAAGGTAGTCGATAGGTTGTTTTTTTGCATAAAGACGCAAAATAGCTTGGAATACAAGTCGATGTTCAGGACGATAAAGGTCGTCGGCGTCGATAATAGCGGCGACCTCAGGGACGACGAGTCCTTCCTTCATGAACATGGCGGAGAGAAGTTGTTTTTCCATTTCGATAGCTTCAGGAAACTCTTTTTGATTCATAAAAATCACCTCTGAAAAAGTAAAAGACGACAAACATCATAAACCGATGAATGCCGTCTTGGATAATCTGACTGAGAGTCTTGAAAGAAACTTCGCCTTGCTTTATAATAAAGCTCCATGAATTAGAGAATCATCTTGGTTGAGAGTTGTTTAACTCATGAAGGTTGTAGTAAGCGATTAAGTCTTAACGATTTAGGTGACGAGCAATCACTTAAAATCGGACTCTCTGGGAAATGTTGAAGGCATCCACCAGTAGGCTCTGTAGCGTTTGCAAGACGCAACAGGGCTTTTCGCTTTTTTAGCGGTTTTTTATGTTTTTGGTCTAAGCTATAAGACGTTACCTCCAAAGTCAATGAAAAATTTTTGAGTTACTTCGACGTGGTGAAGGATAATCCTTTAACATGTTTCAAGAAAATTTTACATAAGGTTCATTTCTTTTTTTTCGATTCTTTCAACCACTTATAGACGGTAGGACGAGAAACTTTGTAATGCTTGGCGATAGCGGTCACAGTGTAACTACGCTCGTAATAGCCTTGACGATAGAAATCGAAATCTTTAGGACATTTTTTAGCATTGCGACCTTTATATTTGCCAGCGGCTTGAGCAAGCTTAATACCTTCGCGCTGACGTTGCAAAAGTAATTCTCGTTCAAATTCAGCAATCGCGCCGAAGATAGTGAGCATGAATCGTCCTTGAGGAGTAGAAGTGTCCAACTGTTCTTTGAGACTGCGGACTTTGACATCTTTTTTTGTCAGGGTTTCGACAATGTTAAGCAAGTCGATAGTGGAACGAGCAAGGCGCGAGAATTCGGAAACAATTAACTCGTCGCCTTCGCGTAGAAAATTTATCATCTCATCGAATTTGGGACGCATGGCAGATTTGGCAGAAACTTTATCGACAAAAAATTTTTCGACGCCAGCTTTTTCTTTAAGTTCGATAATCTGTCGTTCTTCACTTTGCTCGACGGTGGAAACGCGAACATATCCAACGCGCATAAAAAATCACCCCCGTCAAATTTTAATTCTTGACAGAGGATTTATCAATATGAGTTTAAGAAAAATATTTACGAAGGTAAAAGAAAATACATTGGAGAATAAATGTACAGAGGAAGTAAGGAGAAAAATATAAAGAGCGGTTGTAAAAGTAGGGAACCGTCTATATTAACTTACGGTATTCTTCTTGTTTGTTGGCAGGAATTTTGAGAGCGTCCATAGCTTGTTGAGCCGAAAAGTTCATGGTTTCCATTAAGCTACGGATACTATTCAGCTTAGTTTCCCTTTCTGTCTTAGCTCTTGTTTTTTCAATAGCAATTTCAAGCAAAGGTTCCATAAAGCCGCTGTCCCCCATTATATATCAGCTCCTTTTTGGTTGTTCTTGTAAGAAATATAGAGATTTAACAGCTCGGCGGTGATTTTTGATTCATCGTCCAAGATATTTTCAAAACCATATGCAGAGGCGACAGCGCGGTCATTTTTTTTGTGAGCGTCGCGTAAATCTTTGGGCATGGAAAGCGGGTCATACAGGTCGGCAAGAGTGGCGTCGGGATAATTGGCTCGCACATCCAGAATTTTTTGCGCGGACTGTTCGATAGCGTGACGTTGTTTGTCGGTCGGCTTGCACCACGGAAAAGTATTGTAGACAGTCGTCGTCCCATAGCTGTAATCGGATTTAAGACGACCGGCAACAGTACGCACCCAAGTCATATGAATTGAACTTGTCAGCATTCCGAAGGTGTAAAGGTCGCAGTTTGGAATGAACAGAGCTTTATTGTTGATGACAACGCCGTTGACAAAGCCCATAGGAATGTAGCGGCGATTTTCGGAAGAGACCATAGGCACGAAGAGAGCGGGCGCGTCAACAAATCGGTCTTCGGCAAAAAGAGTAGGAGTATCGGCGCGGTGACGAGTCTGCGCTTTTTTGCTTGCCAGTCGAAAATTTCGGACGCCCTCAACACGTTTCATGACGATAGGCATTTTACGAAGTACGTTGGGCGGGCAATCTTTCAGCCACAGACAATAGCGCATGATATTGTTGATAAATTCGTTGGAGCCGACGTAACGACGAATCCATTTTTCAGCGGCGGATTCGCGCTTGATGAAATCGTCGCGTTCGTCAGCGGTCAACAGAAAATTTCCGCCGTCAGTGGGACAGGAACCGACAATCATGGGCGGCACGTCTTCACGCAGAGGATTGGCTTGCGGCAGGACGATGACGTTGGGCGCGTCGAGAAGATAAGCATTGATATTTTCGACGACACGCACACTTTGCCCATTGAAAATTAGTTTGGTCGGCGCGTGGAAGTTCGCGAATCCGACGATGACGCAATGGACGGCGGCGATGTCAGCACTCTCGCTTGTCCACTTAAAAGTTTGATGAACAAAATTGACGACAACGCCTCGCCCGAAAAGATAAGTCCAGAGAGGCGAGACGGCAATTCCCTGCCCGATAGAGTTGGTAGCGACGAAAGCACAAGCAGTCTTCGTACCCGCGATGAAGTCAGCGGCTTTTTTGAACCAGCAAGCCACGTAGTCAAGGTTGCCGAATCCTGAAATACTCGCGAAGATATTTGCCATATCAGATTTCTGCGCAGGTGTCTGAAAACTCTTGCCGACAAAGGGCGGGTTGCCGATGATGTAATTTGGTTGCGGACAAATTTCTTGCCAATCAGTTTGCAAAGCGTTGGCTTCGTGAATGTTGGCATAGCTTTTCAGCGGCAGAAAATCCAAATCATGATGAATAATTTCTTGAGTCTCCTGAATCATTTGCAATTCGGCAATCCAAAGAGCGGTTTGAGCGACGGCGACGGCAAAATCGTTAATCTCAATGCCGTAAAACTGTCCGATAGAAACTTTAATTGGATTGACGAGTTCGCCAAGTTGAATTTGACTGCCGAAAAGTTCTTTAAGGATTTCGTTTTCAAGTCGGCGCAACGACAAATAACTTTCAGTCAAAAAGTTACCAGAGCCGCAAGCCGGGTCGAAAATTTTAATGTTGGCGAGTTTATTTTGAAATGCAAGAAGATTTTTCTTGCGGTTGCGGGCGGATTGTTTGATTGATTGAAGTTCGCCGCGCAGGTCGTCGAGAAAAAGTGGGTCAATAACTTTGTGAATATTTTCAAGGCTTGTGTAGTGCATCCCTGCGGCACGACGAGTCACGGGATTAAGCGTTGATTCAAAAACTGCGCCGAAAATAGTTGGAGAAATACCAGCCCAGTTGAAACCGCTACTTGCCTCTTCAAGCAGGAGATTTTTAATTTCGGGCGTGAAGTTAGGGATTTCGATAGCTCCCGCAAATAAACCGCCATTGACGAATGGGAATTTTTTTAGTGTATCGTCGAGATACGGGTCGCGAGCGTTGACAGGAGTGTTGAGCACGCTAAATAAATCCAAAAGAGCGCGACGGATATTTTTTTCTTCGGCAAGGTAGTCGCGAGAAATTTTGTGCTTGCCGAAAATGCCTGCGCTCTCGGCATATAAACAGAAAACAAGCCTCACGCAAAGTTTGTTAAGGCTTGCCAAAGAATGTTCGTTATCGGGATTGAGATATTGAGAGTGAAGAGCGTCATAAAGCTTTCCGACAATTTCACCGGCTTTCAAACTCAATTCGAGTTCGATGCGGAGTTTATTTTTCGTTTTGTCGACGAGAAAATCAAGCGCGTGAAATTTTTCGGGCAACTCGTCGAGCAAAATTTTAGTCGGTTCGGCGAGCGTTTCCATGTCATACAAAAGAAATTCGGCGAAGTTGCAAACGACAATCCAGCGCGGACGCATGGAATAAGGCAGAGAACTGCCGTAGCGTTGAGCTTGTTCATAAGGCGTTAAAGTCGAGCCGTCGGATTGAGATTTTTCTTGCGACAGATTTTCCGACAAAGATTTTTGCTCAATGATAACTTTGGTATCGGGCAAGAAAGCGTCAATAAAGCTGGTGTGCTTAAGTTTGACAGGAACTTCAAAACGAATGAACTTTTCTGGCTCAGAAATTCCAAATACGTCGCGTAAAAGAGAGAGCCAGAAGGAATGAGATTCGCCTTTCTCGTAGCCGCGCCCCGACCATTGAGCGACAAATTTTTTAATATCATTCATGATTTATTGTCTCAAATTTTATTGTCTCAAATTAACGCAAGGTATTCTTTTTGCTTATTGGCATGAACATCGAGAATATCCATAGCCTCTTGAGCAGTCAGATTTAATTTTGTCATTAAACAACGGATACAGTGCA
>JAFQZB010000017.1 GCA_017406175.1 Selenomonadaceae bacterium
GAGGCGCATCGCACCACAGGTTATGGCAAAGATTCTACGCCTTTTACCGCCGTTCACGACGAAAATTTCATTCACGGCAATAAAAGATTGTACATGACCGCCACGCCAAAACTTTACAAAGCCGACGCGAAAAAAACCGCCGTCGAAAAAGATTTGCTACTCTGGAGCATGGACGATACAGAAATTTACGGCGAAGAATTTTTTTATTTCGGCTTCAGCGAGGCGATAAAAATCGGGAAGCTTGCCGATTATAAAGTTATCGTGCTCACTGTCGACGAAAAAAATATTCCCGAATCTCTCCAAAACGCAATTAACGACAAAAACAATGCGATTAAAACCGACGACGCTTTGAAACTCATCGGCTGTATTAACGCCCTGTCAAAACGTGTCGACGTAAAATCAAAACCATTCATTGAGGACGACCAAAGCTTAATGCATACCGCCGTTGCTTTTTGCCCGAAAATAAAGTACTCCGAATACATTACAGAAATTTTTAGCGAAGTGCAACGCAGATATTGTGCGGATATGCCCGCCGAAGATTTGAAATCGCTCGTAGAAATTCAATCTGCTCACATTGACGGCACTATGCCCGCAGATAAACGCGAAGATAAACTTTCTTGGCTGAAAACAACTCCGGTTGACGGAAATATTTGCCGCGTCCTGTCAAATGTTCGTTGCCTGTCCGAAGGTGTCGACGTTCCGACTCTCGACGCCGTTTTATTTTTGTCGTCGAAAAAATCCAAAGTCGAAATCGTTCAAGCTGTCGGTCGTGCGTTAAGAACTGCCCGCGATAAAAAATACGGCTACATAATTATTCCCGTCGTCATTCCTGCCAACAAAAGCCCCGAACTCGTCCTTGACTCAAGCGACTTCAAAACCGTTTGGGATGTTCTCAACGCCTTGCGCGCTCACGACGAAAGAATCGACGCAGAAATTCAGCGAATCGCCGTTAAAAAGGACAGCGACATAATTTTAGTCGATAAACCGCCGCCGATTGATGATAATGATGACTCGGAAGAATCGCCACAACTTATTTTGTCCGAATTGCTGAATTGGCATGAACTGCGCGATAAAATTTATGCCCGCATGGTTGAGCACGTCGGCAATCGGCTTTATTGGGTGCAATGGGCGCAAAAAGTCGCCGTCATCGTCGAACGCCACACAAAACGAATCACCGAATTAATTTCCGTCGAGAGCGAGCCGCGAAGGGCTTTTTATAATTTCCTTCACGACCTGCAGAAAAATATCAATCCGAACGTCACGCCTAAAGAAGCGATTGATATGTTGGCTCAACATCTCGTCACGCGCCCGGTCTTTGAAGCTCTGTTTGAAAATTATTCCTTCGTGCAAAATAATCCCGTCAGCCGCGCCATGCAAGAAATTCTTGATAAGCTCGACGAAGACGGCTTGAGCAAAGACCATGAAATTTTTTCTCGTCTTTATGAAAACGTTCGCGAAAATTGTCGTGACATGGGCGACGCCGCCAATCGTCAGCGAATCGTCAACCATCTCTATGAAAATTTTTTCCGCATCGCGTTCAAAAAGACCGCCGAAAAGCTCGGCATTGTTTATTCGCCTGTCGAAGTCGCAGATTTTATTCTCCGCTCCGTTGACGCCGTGCTCAAGAAGAAATTCAATCGGACGCTCGCCGATAAAGATATTCATATCATTGAACCTTTCGTCGGCACCGGAACTTTTATCGTGCGCCTTATTCAGCTCGGATTGATTCCTACTCGCGATTTGATTCGCAAATATAAAAACAAAGAGATTTGGGCTAACGAAATTATGTTGCTCGCTTATTACATTGCCGCCGTCAACATCGAAAACGCTTTTCACGACGCCGCGAAACTCGACGAATACATTCCTTTTCCCGGAATTTGTCTTACCGATACTTTTCAAGCTTACGAAGACGATAAACAGCAGACTTTGGAGATTTTCGGCTCGCTGAAGAAAAATTCTGAGCGCGTCGAAGAGCAAAAGAAATCTCCGATTAAAATTATTGTGTGCAACCCGCCATATTCCGTCGGACAAAAATCCGCCAACGACAACGCGCAAAATGAGTGGTATAAAAATCTTGAGGAGCGAATAAAATCAACCTACGCTGCTGCAAGTATCAACGGTTCCAAGAAACCTGCATTATATGACAGCTATATCAAAGCTTTTCGTTGGGCAAGCGATAGAATCACGGAAGGAATTATCGGTTTCGTAACTAATGCCGGCTGGCTTGATGCTGAAGCTATGGACGGTTTGAGGAAATGTTTTGCCGATGAGTTTGCCGAGATTTATGTTTTCAATCTGCGCGGCAACCAACGCACTCAAGGTGAAGATTCTCGGCGTGAAGGCGGAAAAATTTTCGGCAGCGGTTCGCGTGCTCCGATTGCGATAACAATTTTGGTCAAGGCTCCTCACGAAGGCACCGCCAAAATTTTTTATCGCGACATCGGCGATTATCTTTCCCGCGATGAAAAACTTTCTATCCTTAATTCGACACCTGATGTTTTGCACGGCGACTTTGAGACTATTACGCCAAATGAAAAATACGATTGGATAAACCAACGCAACAAAGAATTTGATAACTTAATCCTCCTCGGCGATAAAGATGACAAGGCTAACATTCAAACTTTTTTTTATACTTGCTACAGTAGCGGAGTAAAAACTAATCGCGACGCTTGGTGTTATAATTTTTCGCGCGACGCTCTGGAAAAAAATATCCGAACGACGGTTGATTATTACAATACACACGAGCCTACGGACATTGACCCGACAAAGATTGTTTGGACAGAAGTCACAATCTCAAATAAAAATCGCGGACGAGAAATAATTTTTGACGCCGCGCAGATTGTCGAGAGTATTTATCGTCCCTTCTGCAAACAAAATCTTTATTACGATAAGAATCTAAGCCATAGTTTTTACCAAATGCCGAAACTTTTTCCGACGGGCAATGAAGACAATCTTTTAATTTGTACAACAGGTGTAAGCAGTAAAAAAGATTTTTCAGTAATGATTACAGATAAGATTCCAGACTTTCATCTTAATGGAGATACGCAATGTTTTCCGCTGTATTGGTACGAGGAGGCGGCGCAGGGAAATTTATTCGACGAGAGTTTGGAGAGGCGGGACGGCATGACGGATTTTATTTGGAATCGGGCAAAACTTTTATACGGAATGGACGTTAGCAAGGAAGATATTTTTTATTACGTTTACGGCTTCTTGCACCTGCCGAGCTATCGGGAGAAATTTTCTGCGGAGCTGAAAAAATCTTTGCCGCGAATCATTTTGACACCCGACGCTAAAAAATTTTGGCAGTTAAGCCGCGCAGGTCGTGCGCTTGCCGAGATTCATTTGAATTACGAATCACA
>JAFQZB010000134.1 GCA_017406175.1 Selenomonadaceae bacterium
ATTTGAATGTAAGCATCGGTCTCCTCGCCGCCGTGAAGTTGTGCAACGTCGATTATGCCCGCGTTCAGGAGTTCGGCGACGGCTTTATAGTCCTCGTTGACGAACACCCCGACGGCAAGAATTTCTTTGGACAGTGCGCCGCGAAGTTCTTTAGCCTGTGCGGGTGTGACGTAGCGTTTACTCTCCGGCGCGAACACAAAGCCAACGTAATCTGGCTGAAGCTCGTTGGCAATCTCAATGTCCTCAAGGCGGCTCAATCCACAAAGTTTAATCTTAGTCATGTCGCCGCCCTCAATCGCTGTAACTCGGCTCGTTTATCGGCGGCTCTCATCAGCGTTTCCCCGATTAACACGGCGTCCGCGCCAATCTTCTTAAGCGTCGCAACGTCGGCTGGCGTCTTAACTCCGCTTTCCGCGACGTAAATTTTTTCTGGCGGAATCAGCTCGCGAAGTCTGGCAGCGTTCGTGAAGTCGACGGAGAAATTTTTTAGGTTGCGATTGTTCACGCCGATTATCTCTGCGCCCGCCGCGACTGCCGACTTTATCTCCTGCGCGTCGTGAGCCTCAACCAATGCGGCAAGGTTCAATTCATCGCAGACGCCTAAGAACCTCTCAAGCGTCGCAGTGTCTAGGATTGCGCAGATTAGTAACACGGCGTCCGCGCCCATGACCTTTGCTTGATAAAGCTGGTACTCGTCAACCGTGAAATCCTTCCTTAGCATCGGCAGTGAAATTTCTTCGCGAACTGCACGGAAGATTTTATCGGAGCCAAGAAAATATTTCGGCTCGGTCAAGCACGATACACAATCCGCCCCCGCCGCCTCATACGCTTTGGCAATCTCGACGTAAGGGAACTCCGCCGCAATGATTCCTTTTGACGGCGACGCCTTCTTTATCTCGCAGATAAATGACAGCTCCGGACGCTTGAGCGCGGCAACGAACTTTGAACCGTCACTTGCACTTGTCGCCGCCTTAAGGTCGTCGAGTGGAACTCTTAGCTTGTCCGCCGCAACTCGTTCACGGGCATGGCTTGCAATCTCTTCCAAGATATTCATCGGTTGCTTACCTCAACGAACTTGCTTAAGGTCTTTAACGCCGCGCCGCTGTCAATCAGACTTTGTGCAAGCTTGATGCCTTCTGCAAGCGACGGGACTTTATCGGCAATGTACAGCGACGCGCCCGCATTCAGCAAAACTGCGTCGCGTTTCGGACTGGTATCAAAGCCCGATAAAATTTCGCGGGTGATTTGGGCGTTCTCGGCAGGTTCGCCGCCCCTAAGCTCCGACTTATCGCAAAGGCTCATTCCAAAATCTTCAGGCGATATGGTGTAGTGCCGATACCAGCCGTCCTTGAACTCGCAAATCAAAGTCCGTGCACTCATTGAGATTTCGTCAAGCTTGTCCATGCCGTAAACGACCATACCGCGCCTTAGCCCCAAATCAATCAAAACTTTCGTCAGCGGCTCAACCAGATATTCATCGTAGACGCCGAGCAGTTGCCGCTTAGGTTTGGCGGGATTCGTCAAAGGACCGAGGATATTAAACACCGTGCGGAAGCCCAATTCCCTGCGAATTGCCCCGACGTATTTCATCGACGTGTGATACTTCTGCGCGAAGAAAAAGCAAATCCCGACCTCGTCCAAAAGCTCAAGGCATTTCTCCGGACTCTGATTTATGTTGACGCCCAAAGCCTCAAGGCAATCAGCAGTTCCGCACTTCGAGGACGCCGCCCGATTTCCATGTTTGGAAACCTTCACACCACCAGCGGCGGCGACAAGTGCGGCAGTAGTCGAGATGTTAAAGCTCTGGGCATTGTCTCCGCCCGTGCCGACTATCTCGAAGATGTCCATATCCGTTTCGACCTTCAAGGCGTGGGCTCTCATCGCGGCGGCGCAACCGCTAATCTCGTCAGCGGTCTCCGCCTTAGCACTCTTGGTCGACAACGCGGCAAGGAACGCGGCGTTTTGCGTGGCGGACGTCTGCCCGCTCATTATCTCGTTCATCGCGTCGAACGCCTCTTGATAGCTCAAGTCCTCCTTGTTCACGATTTTTATTATTGCTTCTTTAATCATTGGTACTGCTCCTTACATCTTTAAAAAGTTCTCTAGGATAGTTTTGCCGTGCGGCGTCAAGATTGATTCGGGGTGAAATTGAACGCCGAAGATTTTATCATGTTCGTGTTCGACCGCCATTATCTCATCGTCGACCGTCCGCGCCGTGACTTTCAAACACGCTGGCAAAGTCTCTTCGTCCGCCGCTAACGAGTGATACCGCCCGACTAAAAATTTTTTCGGGCAACCTTTGAACAGCGGCGAATTGTTATCGCAGACGATTTCGGATTGCTTGCCGTGCATTAGCTCCTTAGCGTAGGTTATCCTTGCCCCGAACGCCGCGCATATTGCCTGATGACCTAAGCACACGCCCAATATCGGAATGCGTCCGCCGAGTTCGCTAACGACGTTCATTATGACGCCCGCGTTCTCTGGTCTGCCTGGTCCCGGCGACAGGATTATTTTTTCCGGTTCAAGCTTGCCAATCTCCTCAACCGTCATGGCGTCGTTGCGAATGACTTTGACGCTAGGATTTATTTCGCCGACGAGCTGATAAAGATTGTAAGCAAAGCTATCGTAGTTATCAATCAGCAAAATCATCGTTCCAACTCCTCAGCCGTCTTCAAAGCCTCAAGACATGCTCGCGCCTTGTTCATGCACTCATCGAATTCTTTATCCGCGACCGAGTCCGCGACTATGCCCGCGCCCGACCGCACGAAAATTTTCCCGTTCTTCTTGTAAATGATTCGGATTGCAATGCAAGTATCCATGTTGCCCGCCAAGTCGATATAACCGATTGCCCCACCGTAAATGCCGCGCTTATTCCTCTCAAGCTCGCCGATAAGTTGACAAGCTCTTATCTTCGGCGCACCAGATAAAGTCCCAGCAGGTAAGACCGCTTCCACTGCCGATAATGCGTCCAAATCGTCGCGAATCTCGCCGCGAACAACTGAGCCTATGTGCATGACGTGCGAATATCTTTCCACGCTGTGAAGTCGTTCAACTTGCACGCTCCCGAACTTTGAAATCTTGCCCAAGTCATTCCTGCCCAAGTCGACTAGCATATTGTGTTCGGCAAGCTCTTTCTTATCGGCAAGCAGTTCGCGTTCAAGTTGTTTATCCTCGTCGGGCGTCTTGCCTCGCGGACGAGTGCCAGCTAGCGGGAACGTGTGCAAGATTCCGTCTTCAAGCTTAACCTAAGTTTCTGGACTCGCGCCGGCAACCTCCATATCCGTACCTGCAAAGTAAAACATATACGGCGACGGATTAGTTGTGCGCAAGACGCGATAAGCATTAAGCAAGCTCCCTTCAAACTGCGCCGATAACCGATTGCTAAGCACGACTTGGAATATCTCGCCCTCGCGGATATATTCCTTGCCCCGCTCGACCATCGCGCAATAAGTTTCCTGATTAAATAGCGGCTCAATCTCGCTCAGCAACCTCGCGGGCGGTTCAATAGCTTTTGTCCCGTGTTGAATCAAATCTTTCATGCGATCCAATTCGGCGACGGCTTGCTTGTAATTTTGCTCAAGGTTGTCCGTGGCGACGTTCACAATCAGAATAATCTTTTGTCTGAAGTTATCGAACGCAATCACCTTGTCGAACAACATCAAGTCAGCGTCTTTGAAGTTCTCTTCGTCGTCAAGCGTCATTCGGATTGTTGGTTCGGTGTAGCCCAAGTAATCGTAAGCAAAATAGCCGACAAGTCCGCCCGTGAAAGTCGGCATGTCGGCTAGACGCGGGCTTTTGTAATCGTCCAATATCTTGCGAATCTCTTCCGACGGATTGTCCGTTATGAACTCCTTATCGCCGATTGTTATCTTACCGCCCGTACAAGTCAGGCAAAGTTTCGGCTCGAAGCCCAGGAAAGTATATCGTCCCCAAGTCTCCTTCGCCGCGACTGATTCAAGCAAGTAGCAATGTGCGGAAACATTCTTCAGGACGCGCAAGACTTCAATCGGCGTGCAGATGTCCGCCATAAGCTCACAACTTATCGGCACGACTTTGAATTCGCCCGCTGAAATAATCTTCTTGACCTCTTGCAAGGTCGGTGTAGTCTTCATCAGTTCGACCCCCTCTAAACTAGCAGGTGAAGATTTTAGCGCACTATACAAAAATTATATTCCTATGTCAACTTGCCATTTATGTTAGGGCAATTCATCAGGGCTTTGACGATTTTTTGCGGATATAATCTCTGGTAAGGAATAAATATTTGACTTATTAACGAATTCAATTTACAATCAAATCAACAAACGTAGTGGGAGGGCGTGAATCATGGATGAAATTATTCTCCGAGAGTATCAGCGGCAATTTATAGAAGACGTGCAAAACGAATTTGAACACCACAAACGGGTGGTCGGGGTGGCTCCGTGTGGTGCGGGCAAGACGATTATGACGGGCTGGATAATTCGTGATGCGACTCAACGCGGCAAACGTTCTATTTTCTTTGTGCACAGGCATGAACTTATAAGGCAGACTTCGGAGACCTTCGCCCGATTAGGCATTGAGCACGGGGTAATTGCCGCCGGCGTGAAATCTCAACTGGATTTGCCCGTTCAGATTGCTAGCGTCCAAACCCTCGCCCGCCGCCTAAAGACAGTTCCCGCGCCCGATTACCTCATCTGCGACGAGTGCCATCACATTTTAGCCAACACCTACAAAAAAATCGTCGACGCTTACTCGGATTCGTATCTGTTAGGAGTGACTGCCACGCCTCAACGCATGGGCGGAATCAATCTCGGCGACGTTTTTACTTCTATGGTTAAATCTCTGACTGTCGACGAGCTGATTGATTTGGGCAACCTAACTGATTTTAAGTACTTCGCCACGACAAGCGACATCGACCTCAAGAACGTTAAAATTAAGTTCGGCGAATACGTCAATTCAGATTTAGCAAAAGTCATGAGCAAGCAAAAGATTATAGGCGGCATTGTCGAGAACTACCTTAAGTACGCCCGCGGCAAGTCGGCTATCTGTTACTGCGTCAATATCAAGCACTCAAAGAAGGTAGCCGCCGCTTTTAACAACGCGGGAATCATAGCGGCGCACGTGGACGGAGAGACCCCCAGTCAGACGCGTGAACAGCTCGTGGAAAATTTTCGATTGGGCAAGATAAAAATTCTGTGCAATGCGGAGTTGTTCAGCGAAGGTTTCGACGTGCCAAACATGCAAGCAGTTATCCTCGCCCGCCCGACGAAGTCTTTGACGCTTTTTATTCAGCAAGCCTTGCGCCCCATGCGCCCCGACCTAAACGACCCGAAAAAGGTAGCAATCATAATCGACCACGTGCAGAACTATTCGCGGTTCGGTTTGCCCAATGCCGTTCATGCCTGGTCACTTCTTCCCAATCCGCCGAAGAAACATGCAAACGCACCCGTCAAGAGTTGTCCGGAATGCGGCTTGGTTGTTGCCTTAGCGCAAGAGACTTGCCCAGAATGCGGTTATGAATTCGTCACGGAGGAAGAAAAGGAAGAACGCCTCAAGGAGCACAAGGGCTACGGCTTCCGCTTAGAACGAAAAATCGATTCTTCTGCAGGGCGCGAAATTGTTCATGCTCCTCGGACGCCCGAAGACTTCTTGAAGATTGCCAAGGAGAGAAAATATCAGATTGGTTGGGTGGCGTTTCGTGCTCTGGAACATGCGCAATCCTATGAAGACTGCGTGCATATAGCTGACGTTTGCGGTTATAAGCGCGGTTGGGCTTGGCATAAGTGGAAGGAAAGACAAGAGAAATTAGATTCGCGGACGCCGTTTAGGCTTCGCGGTGGAGAAAAGATTTGTATGATTTAGAATCGGGGGTAAATGTTCTTGATGACGAATTCTAATGAGGCAGACTTGAAGAATTGCTTTCAAAAGTTAGTGGCGGCGCTGTTCCGTAAGGAACGGGATTTAAAAGCTGTTTATCTTCGTGCAGAGGGCAAGTCACTTTCGGAGGTAGGAAATATCCTCTGTGCCTCTCGCGAAAAGATTCGACAGACGGAATTAAAAGCGGCTAAGGCTTTAGCGGAGCATCAATCGGACGTAAAGAAAATTATTTATTGTCTTCGGGAGTTGAACGGGAACAAATATCTGATTCAGCTAGACGAGGCGGCTAAGTTTCTCGACACCAGCAACGCCAAAATTATCTTCTACTTAGCGGACAAAGCTAACTTTAGTAATGCGGAATTTTATTTTGACAAGGAGCTGCAAGCATTTGTTTTCAATGCCGGTGGCGAGCTTGACTTAAACGAGCTGACGGAAAGCCTTCCCGAACTGATGACCGAGACGACTTTTGAGGCTACGGTAAAAAATTTGGCGCACGAAAAAAATTCTCCCGCCGAAGTAGTGCGTGCCACGTTGTCGAAGGTTTATGGGCAAGAAGGCAAGATGTTTTATCGCGGCAAGTTGACTTTTACTCTTAAATGCGATTACATCTTGAAAGAATACTTTCCCGACGGTTATAAGGTCGGAGACGCGGCGAGTTATTCGCGGTTCGTTAGTATCATTCAAGATGTTTTTGCCGAGAAGACGCCGCAGACTCAACGCAACGTCGATGCAAATATGGGGATAATCGGTGTGCTTTGTGCTCGCGGAAAACATATTCACCCCGATTTTGTTCACGTGCCGCCAGAGATTATTGCTCGCGTAAAAGATTTTATTGACAGCTCCAGCCGCACGGCGATTTTCTACAAAGAAATCTTTGAGACTTTAAAAGCTCACTTCGTCGGGACGCAAATCACGAATCATTACTTTCTGCAGGGTGTGATAAAACTTTATAAGTTGCCTTATACGTTGCGCAAAGATTATTTGACCAAGTCTGACGAAATAAAAATAGACAAGGAATTCACAGACTTTGTTGCCGAGCGGGGCGAAGTTTCGCAACAAGAGATTAAGGCGCATTTTATTTCGTTCCAAAACGTCAACATAAACTTTTTGATTAAGCGTTGTTCGGAAGTCATTCGCATTGGCGACGGGCTTTTTATGTATTCCTCTCGGCTTTCTTTGCGGGAGGAGGACATTGACTCGATAAAAAGTTTTCTTCAAGAAGTTTGTTTGGAGCCTGTCCACTTGCGTGACCTATTTAAATTGTTTAACGAGGACTTCTCTGACTTCATGAAACGCAATAAGATTCAAACTCCAGTCAAACTTTTCGGCGTGTTGCAATACATGTTCCGCGATGAGTTTACTTTTTCTCGACCGTATATCTCGACGGCAGACGCTAAGAATGTTGGTCACAAAAAAGTTTTGCTCCATCTCTTGGAAGGTATCGACGAAATAACAAGGGACGAGCTGATGCATAAGGTGGATTACATTCCGCAAGGTTATTTGTTCAACCTTTTGCGTCCAGAATTTATTCGCGCTGGTGAAAAATTTTTTCGTCGTGCCGAAGCGATTGGAATCACGGACGAAGTTATTTCAGCAGTCATGAAAGTTATTCTTGCGGCAATCGAACGAAACGGCGGTTGGCAGACGGCGCAAGCCTTCAAAGATTACGCTAGCCTTCCGCAACTTAAAGTTCCTTGGAATAGCTTTTTGCTGGAGGAGGTGGCATCGCTTGCTGATAATGCCCCTTACAAAATAAAAAAACCGCATACACCAAAAGCTTTTTCGGCGGCAATATTCGTTTCGGAAGAGTTTGCCGAGGACGACTTTGAATCATTCCTGCTAAAGGTTTTGATTGCCGAACACATGAAACAACCCGTCCGCACAGAGGAAGAAATCTTTTCTTACTTGAAGACGCAGGGTTTAGTAAATTGAGCGGCAAAGGAGCGAATCATTATGGCGATTTTGGGAGCAGTCATGAAGTTGGATAAAGGACGCCGCGAAGAACTCCGCAACAAGCTAGAAAAAATTTCCGGCGTGAGTTGGCAGCAAGATTCGCCCGACGGAGATTTCATTCTGCTGATTGAGGCGGCTGACATTGATGCGTTGCATAAGCTGTGCACGAAGCTTGAACGACTTGACGGCGTGCGCGGGCTTTATCCGAGCTACGTCACGACCGATGATTAGGACGACACAAAAAGAGCGGTGCTGTCTCTTTGGACAATGCCGCTCTTTAATTTTCTTAAGCCACGTCGGTTAAAACAAAATGCGTATCGCTGACCTGCCGCAACGTACAGCGTTCGTAATCGGCTTCGGCGGAGTTGTAAGGGATAAGCTGTCGATGCCGTTCGATTTTGGGATTAGGCACGGGCACGGCAGACAGTAAGCTTTTCGTGTAGGGGTGGACAGGATTGGAAAAAATATCGTGCGTCGTTCCCGTCTCCACAAGCCAGCCTTTATGCAAAACGCCTATCCTGTCGGAGATGTATTTGACCATGCTTAAATCGTGGGCGATAAACAGATACGCGCACTTAGTCTCGGCTTGAATATCCTTCATGAGGTTGACGACTTGAGCCTGTATTGAAACGTCCAACGCGGAAATGCATTCGTCAGCAATGATTAGTTTCGGATTCATGACCAGAGCACGAGCAATCCCGACGCGTTGACGTTGCCCGCCGCTGAATTGTTGCGGATAGCGTTCGGCGTGTGCGGGGCTTAGTCCGACCTTCTTTAAAATCTCGCCGATTATCTCGTTGCGCTCCTTTACGTTGGAATAAAGCTGATGAATGTCGAGCCCTTCGCCGATGATGTCGCCAATCTTCTTACGCGGATTTAAACTCGACATGGGGTCTTGGAAAATCATTTGCATGTTCTGCCGGAGCATTTTATCGGTTGGTCTATCGAGGTCGCCCGATATTTTTTTCCCGTTGAAGATTATCTCGCCGTCGGTCGGGTCGTACAGCCGAATGATACTGCGTCCAATCGTCGTTTTGCCGGAGCCTGATTCGCCGACTAGCCCGAACGTCTCGCCCGGATAAATCTCGAACGACACGCCGTTGACCGCCTTGACTGTGAAGCTCCGCGAGATTTTAAAATGCTGGCGAAGGTTCTTTACCTTAAGCAGTGGTTCAATCATAATTCGCCGCCTTCCTAGCTCGTGCCAACCTCAAGCGCAATTCCGCTGGCATTTCAATCTTTGGTGCGTCGGGGTGTAGGAGCCATGTTGCCGCGCCGTGCGTCTCTGTTATCTTGAACGTGGGCGGCTCGGCTTTTAAATCAATCTTCATGGCAAATTTATTTCTCGCGGCGAAGGCGTCGCCCTCTGGCTCGTGCAGGAGGTTCGGCGGGCTACCTGGGATTGAATATAACCTGTCGTCGTCGGTCTCCAAATCGGGCATGGCACTAAGCAAGCCCCAAGTGTACGGGTGGCGCGGGTCGTAGAAAATCTCTTCGGCAGTTCCGAACTCGATAATCTTGCCCGCGTACATGACGTTCACAAAATCGGCAACCTTCGCCACAACACCTAAATCGTGCGTGATATAAATGACTGACAAGCCCATTTTGCTTTGAATGTCCTTGATTAAATCTAGGATACGCGCCTGCACCGTGACATCAAGGGCGGTGGTCGGTTCGTCGCAAATTAAAATCTTCGGCTCACAGGAAAGGGCAATCGCAATGACGACGCGTTGCCTCATGCCGCCAGAGAGTTGGTGCGGATAATTCTTCATACGGCTCCGCGGCTCATTGATTCCAACCATTGACAAAAGCCCGATAGCCTTCTTGCGTGCGTCGACTTTAGAAATTCCCGTGTGCAGGAGCATCCCTTCCATAATCTGTTCGCCGATTGTCATCGTTGGGTCTAGGCTTGTCATTGGGTCTTGGAATATCATTGCGATTTGCCGCCCATTAATCGTTTGCCTAAGCTCGCGTTTCGTCAGCTTAAGCAGGTCGGTATCCTGATAGAGGATATTGCCGCTGTTGATTATGGCGTTGTCGTCGAGGAGTCCCGTAACGGCTTTCATGGTGACGGACTTGCCGGAGCCGCTCTCGCCGACGAGGGCAACGGTCTTTCCCTGCGGCAAATCGATATTGACGCCGCGCAACGCATGAATATTTCCAGCGTTTGTGCGAAACGTGATGTCCAGATTTTTTATCGATAGAATATTTTCCATAGCGCAACCTACATGTTCTCAAGTTTAGGAGCCAAAGCCTCGCGGAAGCCGTCGCCGATTAGGTTAAAGCCCAGCATTAGAATCGCCAGAACGCATATCGGCGGCAAGATTTGGTAAGGCAAAATCGTTATGTTGTTAAAGCCCGCCTCAATCAGCGAACCTATAGAACATTGCGGCAAGACAATCCCGACGCCAACGAAACTTAGGAAAGCCTCCGTGAATATCGCAACGGGTATCGAGAACATGACTTGCGTTATTATCGGTCCGATTGTGTTGGGCAGTATTTGTTTAAAGATGATGTGGAAACTGCCCGCGCCGAGCGTCCGACTTGCAAGGACATATTCGCGTTCCTTTATCTTCAAGCACTCCGCCCGCGCAATTTTACTCATGCCAATCCATTCCGTTATCAGTAGCGACACAATGACTAGCCCGATACCTTTTTCCATGAATATCGCAAGAATCGAGATGATGACGAGCGTCGGGATAGAGCCGATGATTTCAATGAGCCTCTGCAGGACGTTATCGACACTGCCGCCGAAGAAGCCCGATATTAATCCGTAGCTCGTGCCAATCAGCATATCGATAAAGATTGCCACGAACGCGATTATCAGCGAGACCCGCGCCCCTTGCCAAGTCCTTGTCCAGAGGTCGCGCCCCATGTCGTCAGTCCCGAATAGAAATGTTCTGTCCGAAAACAGATTTTGCGCGGAGCCTCCGATTTGCGGCGATAAACTTTTGGCGATTAACTCTTTGCCGCTTGAGTCCGTGACGGAAATGATTTGTTCGTAGCTGTAGGAACTGACCAGCGGTGCGAAGACTGCAAAGATAATTATCAAGGCAACCAGTATCAAACCCGTGACTGCAAACCGATTGCGCATGAAATGAACGGCAACGCCCTTCCAATAACCTTGCGAGGCGAAGTTTTCATCAACGCTAATGTCGCGTCCTGTAATGAATTCAAAGTCATCTTTTTGCGGCGTGTACATGCTCAACCTTCCTTCGTCGTCAATCGGACTCGCGGGTCAATTATCCCGTACAAGATGTCTAGCACAAGCATGGCACCGATATACAGCGCGGAAAAAACTATGCTCAATGCCAAGACGTAATTGTAATCGACGCCCTGACCAGCGATTGCGTCTACCATGAGTTTGCCGACGCCGTTTATCCCGTAAATTTTTTCTATGACCATCGCGCCGGTGAGCAAGCTTACGACCAGCGGCGCAATCACCGTGACGATAGGAATCAAAGCATTGCGCAGGACGTGCCGCCGAATCAGTTCAAAGCCGTAAAGCCCCTTAGCCTCCGCGAGTTTGACGTAATCGCTGTTCATGACTTCAACCATTTCATTTCGCGTGAACCGTGCCACAGTCGAGATTGCAAACAAGCTCAGACTCAGCATAGGCATTATCGACGAGCTTAAAAAGTTCGCAGGGTCGAAGAAGTACGGGAAGAACGGAATCTTATACGAGAAGAAGTACTGCAGGAAAATCATAAAGACATACGACGGAATGCACACGCCCAAGATTGATACGAGAGTACACACGCCGTCCAGAAACTTTCCGCGATTGAGTGCCGCCACGATTCCTATCGTCAGCCCGACGAACGTCCCGAATAGGATAGACAGCACGCCGATTTTGAACGAGTTAATCAAACACGCCGTCAAGATTGGTCTAATCGGTGCGCCGTTGTAAAGTGACGTGCCGTTGCCGAAACTGCCGCTGAGGAGCAAGGACATATAGTCGACGAACTGAACCAGAATCGGTTTGTTAAGTCCGAGTTCCTCGCGCTTCTGTAAAATCATTTCGGCGGACATTCTCTCGACGGGGAATGGGTCGCCGGGCATTATCCGTATCAGCACGAACAGCACGAAGATTATAGCCAGCAACGTCAGCACCGACATCAAGATTCTTTTGGTTATGTAGCGTCTCATTTTAGTTTAGCGTTCTTGAAGACGCGAACGATGCCCGCGACATGGAAATCAATTCCTTCAACGTTCGGCGCAATCAAAACGGCGTTGGCGTCAGTGTAGAGCGGAGCGATAACTGCGTTGTCCAGCAAAATCTTTTCCGCGTCGTACATTGCGTTCCAGCGAGCGTCGTAATCTTCGGCAAGGCTACCCGTCGAACAATCGGAAATAATTTTATCGTAATCGGCGTTGCTCCAGTGCTCGGCAATCTCGCAACCAGAAGTCGTCCACAAAGTCAGGAAAGTCATCGGGTCGTTGTAGTCGGGAGCCCAACCTACCAAAGCCAAATCGTAACTGTTTGAAGTGACGTTGCTAAGGTATTCGGCTTTGGGCATGGGCTGAAGATTGACCTTCACGCCGGGCAAATTCTCTTCGACCTGCGACTTAATCGCTTGAACAATTTTTGTATTGGCGTCGCCGTCGTTTGAGTAAATCAAATTCAAGTCGAAGCTATCCTTGCCGAGTTCAGCTTTAGCCTTAGACAAAAACTCTTGCGCTTTTGAAACGTTGAAGCCTACGACATCAGCAAATTGCTTTTGGTCTTCGGCGAAGTATTTGCCAGTCTTGGCATTGGGCGCAAAATCAATCGGAACTGCGGTATAAGTCGCCTTCGCCCCGGTCATTACGAAGTTTTCAACGAGTGATTCACGGTCAATGGCGTTGGAAATCGCAAGGCGCAAGTTGGCATTGGCGAGCGCGCCCGCGTGATGATTCTTCGGGTCTTGATTGAAGGAAAGATAATTGAGGTTGCCCGACGAGAAAGTTTTCAAGTTCTTGGCAAGTTCGCTGTCCTGCTTAACGTATTCGACTTGGTTGCCGCCAATGCTGACGACGTTAAGAGTACCGTTCTTAAAGGAAGTCAGCGCGTTATCGGACGAGGACACGACTTGATATTGAAAACCGTCGATTGTAATGTTAGCGGCGTTCCAGTAGGTATCGTTCTTCTTAAGCTGAATGTTCGCCGTGCCTGGAATGTAGCTTGCCAGAGTGAATGCGCCGTTCGCTAGGAAAGTTTCGGGGCTTGTGCCGTAGGTGCCTTCCGTCAGCGAGCTGTAAAATTTTTCGTTGACGGGATAGAAGGTCGGGAACACCATAAGCGACGGGAAGAACGAAACGGGCGCATCGAGTTCGACGACAAAAGTTTTTGCGTCGGGCGCACTTACTCCTAAGGTCGACGGGTCGCCACCTTTGATGACTGCGTCGGCATTCTTCACGCAAGCAACCGTATCGCCCATGATGTAGGCATACTCCTGCGACATTTTGCAATGACGCCGCCACGCGAAGACAAAATCATCAGCCGTCACGGGGTCGCCGTTAGCCCATTTGGCGTCGCGCAGGTGGAAAGTATAAGTTTTGCCGTCCGCGGACACGTCATAGCTTTCAGCCAACGCCGGAATAGCTTTGCCGTCTGCGTCGAGTTGCATTAAGCCATCGATGCAATCGGCGATAACTTCAAAGGACGCAAGGTCGGTCGCCTGCGCCGAATCCAACGATACGACGTTTGAACCGAGCATGACGCTTAACTTGCCGTCGCCGCCAGCCGAGTCAGAGCCGCCGCAACCCGTCAATGCCAACGTCAGCATAAGCAAGACGGTCATAAATATTTTTCTCATCGTGAAATCCCTTCCTCAATAAAAAAATGCTGATAGTCCAATTCGTCCGGCAAGTCTCGTCCGCCCCATTTAAAGCCGTGCTCAGCGAACAGCCTGCAACACAAATCGTCCGCCGTTATCTTGTACGGAAAATCTTTCGTGCGGTCTTCATAGGCGACGGCGTTGTCGGGCGCGATAATCTTCTTGCCGTCGACCTCCTTGATGTACGGATTGTAAAGCGGATTAATGTCGACCGCCAGCCCGTAGCCGTGCAAGGAAATCCTCTTCGTGAACGAGACGTAGCGAAAATTAAAACACGAAGAATTATTGTCGCGCATTGAAAGTTCATCGTCCGCATCGTACTCATCAATCAAACGAATCTTTTCAATGGGATAATTCTCCGTGAACAATTTCCTAAAAATATCCGTCAGCGGCTCGGCAATCCTAATGTTGCAAATGAGTTCGCCCTCCAAAGTCTTGCCGCTCAAGTCCTTGTGCAAAACGTGCAGATACCTAAGCTCCGACAAAGGCAACGAGCAATCTTTCTTGTAAGACTTGCCGTCAATCCTCGCGAAAATTTTTTCGTCAAGCTCCTTGATGTAGAATCCTTTTTCCAAAAGACCTTGCGCCTCCTTTATCAAGTTTTTTTCATGATAACAAACTGAATAATCACTGTCAAGTTGCGGAGGGCGGACAAAAAAAAAGGAGCCGTTATCCAGCTCCCATGATGAGTTAATCGTTTTATGTCTTCGTTACTTGGAAGTCCATTCGCGCCGACTGTGATTGGCGGAGTATCTTGAACCGTCAGCAAGTTGATAAGTGGCATCAGCCGTGCCATTAACCCTTAGCAAGCTACCGTCGTTGAAGTTAATCAACACGCTACCGGAGTAAATGTCCGCCCTAGAGATTTGGTCAAGGGTGATGCCGTCGAGGATAACGTTATCGCCGTCGTTCATGCCTTGGATAGCATCGTTGCCATTGCCCGCGCCGTAGAAGAAGTCGTTATGACCCGTGCCGCCGACGAGCGTATCACTTGCCGAGCCTGCGCCGCCCCACAGACTATTTCTGCCACTGCCGCCGGTTATGACGTTGCTAAGTTCGTTGCCCGCCAGAATGTTCGAGCCGTCAGCTTGCGCCGCGTTGAGCTCTCTGAAGTTGCCATAGAACATAGTGCCGTGCTTATCCAGCGAAGTATCGCCGAGCCAGACTTCAACCTTGCTCATGCCAGAGCCGACTGTCAGAGTTGCATTGGACGAGGTCGCCGCATAACAATTCGTGAAGCCGTCGAAAGCAACTTCGCTGTCACCAACCTTGGCAATCAAATCGTCATTGAGGTTGAAGGCCTTGCCTTTGGCATTGGTCAGCGTCATGGAATCGTTTGCATTGTTGTTTGTTTGAAGGATTACATTATCGCCGTTCATGGATACGCCAGTTATCGCGCTACCGAGTTTGACAACGTCGGATTTGGAATCGCCAGCACTGTCCATGAAGTCGAAGTTTTCGATAGTGTCGCGCCCGTCGCCTGTCATGTGGAAGAACGTCGAAGACTTCTTAGCCTCGTCAGTGTTGCCAAACATTAGGTCATTGCCTGCGCCGCTCCAAATGTTATTGCGTCCCGTGCCAGCTAAAATCGTATCGGATTTATCGGAGCCGGTGATTGAGGTATTGCCCGCGCCGCCAACTACCGAATGAATGTTATTGACCCAGAGTTCAGCCGTCGTGCTATTGTGATCGGTGTTCATTGAAATATTGAGGGTTCTCGTTACGCCGCTGAAGTCGATGCCGTGATTGCGGGTTGCACTCGTGCCCACAAAGTAGATACCTGAGCCGCTGTTGACTCCTACGCCGTCGCTGACCATCAAATCGCTGTTCGAGACTGCGTACCAGTTATCTTTAGCAATGAAGACAGCCCTGCGCATCCGGTTTAGTCCTTCGTAATAGAGATTGACTTTGGCGGTATCGCTCATGTCGCTCAGGGTCAAGCTGTCGGTGTTATCGTAGAAAGTCAAGCCGCCCGTTTTGAAGTCAACGGAAGGATCGTCCCCGGCGTTGATATAAACCGTGTCCGAACCTCTGCCCCAGCCCATATTGAAGCCTTCAACCGTCGTGTTGCCGTTGAGGACGATGTTGGAACGCCCGCTATCAGAGGACATGCTAACCAAGTTGGAACCTGCGCCCGCGTCGATGAAAGTTCTTCCCGCCGCGGAAATCGTATCGTCGCCCGCGCCGCCCGTTAGCGTAGAATTTTTCTTCGCGACAAGGAGTAAATCCGCCGTCTCGTTGCTCGCGTCAAGCGAATCATTCCTAGACGCATAGCCGACCTTCTGCAAGTCGCCCGCTCTGTCGAAGAAATTCATCAGCTCGCTACTCTTGCCCATGTCGACTTTAGCCGCGCCCAATGTCAATCTGCCGTCGTTAAAGTCAATCGTGCCGTCCGCGACCGCCGAGGCAATGTCCGTGTAAGTCGTGCCGAAGCCCGAACCCGTCGAGGCGTCGTAGCCTTCCAAAGTCATCTTGCCGCCGAGCGGGAACAACCACGTATTGCCGCCCGTCAAGTTCACAGCAACGTTTTCGCCCTGGCTGACAACGGTATCATCGCCCGCCGTGATATTGACCGGTGCTTTGGTCGCCTCCACGATAGCCAAATCGCCGCCGCTTAGAGTGATATTTTGATTGGTGGTCTCGCTTGCCCCGACAACCGTTTGATTATTCGGATTGAAGTGACTGATTATTTCAGCGTTCGGAGTCTTGGTCGTGATAAGCGGATTGTCTGCCTTGTAAATGTAAGCGTCGCCCTCAAGCCCAACGATAACATCGCCCGCCTTAGCCTCAAGCTCGGTCGTGTTCGCGGTGTACGTGCCCGCCTCGGAAACTTGCAAGCTTGCGCCCGCGTCCAGTCCGACGATTTCTTTATCGCGTAGCCAAATGCCGTCGCTGTCCGCCGTCAAGGTCAGTTCGTTGCCGTTTAGCGTCATTGTCTCGCCGCTCATTTGCAACCAAATCTTATCTGCGTCGCCAGTCGTGAACTTGGAACCGTCCGCCGCGTCGTGAATGTAAAGCGAATTATCGTAAGCACCAACCGACGAGAACTCGCCGTCAAACGTGCCGCCTATGCCGTTTATAAACAGCGTGTTCGAGGTCTCGCTGAAGATGAGGTCGCCTTCAACGTCCGCTATGTTCTCGATCTCCTGTGCGCTGTTGAGTTCAAAGGTAACGTTGTCATCGCCCTGAACCGTGATAGAAACCGAATCATTTTCCGTCGCGCCGAATTGGAAGACGCCTTCGGTATCCGTGTGCACTTCGCTGACGCCGCCTGTACTCACAAGCGTCACGCCGTCGCTCACGCCGTAAAGCTTTGTGCCGTCCGAAGTGCCGACCACGCTAATTGAATCATCGCCTTCAACCAGAATCAAATTTTTGCTACCGTTTACAAAGAACTCGTCGCCGTCGAAGTCGCCGCTTACCGTGCCTTCCAAACTCGCAAAGCCGCTCGCGTATGACTTATCTGGATTAAAGGACGCCTCAATCTCGACGTTTGAATCGCCGCTTATGGTGTAAGTTTTCTTGCCGATTGTGAGTGCGCCTTCCGTGTCCGTGTCAAGGTAGAAGTATTGCTCTATCTCTTGCCCGTCATAAGTTCCATTGGCGTTAATCGTTGCGTTATTGCTAATGCCGCTGAGTTTCACGAGACCATCGGGGCTTACTTGCACGCTATAATTATCGTCGCCCGCCACGCTGAATTCTTCCGAGAAAACTTTTTCATCGACCATGACGCTTGAGGAATAGCCGTCTTTGTTCGCCGTAATGGTCATGCCGTCGGGAATGTCTTCTGTCAGCTCGAATGTCTTGCCGTTAATCGTCGTCGTGCCCGCCTGCGCCAAGATAAAAGACTCGCCGTTTTCAAAGCCCGTCGCCGAAACGTCCTTGCCGATTATGACTGCATCGACGCTTACAGCTACTTTGCCGTCGCCCGTGAAGGTCTTGCCGTCGTATTCAGCCGCCGCGTCAAACGTCATGGCGTCGGGGATGAGTCCAATCGTTGCGTTGTCCTCGGTCGTGGTAAGTTTCATGTTGTTGAACGTGTATTTGCCCGCGTCCTCGGTGACGATATAAACTGCATTCTCCGCGTCTTCGCCGTCTTTGGTCGCACTGGTCGTAATTTCCGTGCCCGCGTCTATTCCGCTGATTGTCTGCAAGCCGTCGGAATCAATCTGAACGGTGTAGCTGTCGTCGCCCACGGCTAGGAACTCTTCAACGAAAATTGAGCCGTCCTTGTTCGTAATGCCGCTGGTGAAGCCGTCTGCCGTGCCTGTAATCGTCACGCCGCGCTTAACTCTTTCCGTCAGCTCGAAAACTCTGTTGCCGACTGTGACTGCGCCCTTTTCCGTAAGCAGGAAGGATTCGCCCTCTTCAAAGTCCGTCGCGAACACGTCGCTTGCGTCAACCAAAGTGATTATGTCGTTGCCGACCGTAACGAAAACATCGGAGCCAACCTTTATCGAGGAATACTCATCCGAAATCAAAAGGCGCGTGGTCTCGTTGACGCCGTAGATAGTATCGTTGCCTCCCGCGTACTCAATCGTATTGTTCGCCGTGCCGGAGCCTAAGCTGATTACGTCATCGCCCGTGCCGCCGACTATGCTGACATTGCTACGGCTGATTGTGACATCTTCGCCGCCGCTTTCCAAACTGATAACATTGCCTTCGACCGCATAAACCGTATCGTTAATGTTAATGCTGTCGTTGGTGAGGAACGCGCCTTGCAGGACAGCAAAGCTTTCGCCGCTGAAGACGAAAATATTTCTTGAGCCTTCAACGACCTCATAATCATCGGAGCTTAGCGAGAGCGTCGAGGTTGCATTGAAGCCGCTGATTGAATCGTTGCCGCCCGTGTAGTTGATTACGACGTTATCGCCGGTGTTTGAAATGGAATCAAAGCCGCCGCTCGGTTTTATCGTGACATTATCGCCGCTGTTAGTGATTATGTCATTGCCGTAGCCACCGTCTACTAAAGCCTCGTCGGCAGTGTTAATCAGCAGGTCGTCACCTTCCGCGCCAAAGATACTGGAGCTTGCGCCGCTGTTGCGAATGGTATCACTGCCCGCGCCGCCGTGCATTGAACTGTTATCGCCGCTTGAGGTTATTAAATCATCGCCCGCCGCGCCGCTGATTGAAACGTCATCGCCGCTGTTCCTAATCGTGTCGTTATTCTCGGTGCCGGTGATTAGCGTATTGTTTGTGGTGTTGGTAATGTTCAAAGCGGGGGTATCGTAGTCGATGATGTTGATTGTGGACAAGCCCACGCCGCCCGCGATTGTGATTGCGTTATCGCCGACGTTGACAATCACGTCGTCGCCGCTTTCTACGGTCGAATACTCACTGTCCGCCGTTATGCTAAGCTTAGTCGTCTCGTTGAAGCCGTAGATAATATCGTTGCCGTCGCCCGCTTCGTACTTAATCACGTCGTTATTGAGGGAGGCTCCTTGCAAGCTGATGACATCATCGCCCGCGCCGCCGTTAATCGTCGCGTCGTCGCCTTCGTTAATGATAGTGTCGTTGCCTTCGCCGCCGAGGATTGATGCCGAGTCGCTGAAGATTGGAGCAATGTAATCGTCGCCTGAGCCGCCGTTAATGTTCGAGTAGCCGCCCATTGCCCACGTAGAAGATTCGCCTTCCACGGTCTCGCCGATAATCGAATCGTTGCCCTCGCCGCCGTCAATCGTCGTGTGGTCGCCAAGCCTGACTATGATTTTGTCGTCGCCCTCGCCGCCGTCAAGCGTCACGTAATAGGCGTGCTCATTAATAATCGTATCGTCGTCCGCGCCCGCGTTAATCGAAACGCCATTAGACGCCAAGATACCAGTCGGGCTGTAGTTGGTTATGGTGTCGTTGCCTTCGCCGCCATCGATTATCGAATACTCGCTGGTATTGGTGATTGAGTCGTCACCAGCGACCGCGTTTATCGTGACGTTGTTGCCGTAGTTTGTAATCGTGTCATTGTATTTGGTTCCGCCCAAAGAGATATTGTCGGTTATGTTGGTAGTTTCCCAACCTTCGCCGTTTGCTTCGGCAACGAATCTGAACACGGCGTTGCTATACCCTACGGGGTCATTCAAGCCGGCTTGCGCGTGCCCTGCGCCTTTGACGATAAATTTTTCTTTGACTTCTGCGCCCGATGCGTCGTAAAGTTCGCTGAGCATACTGACTGGAACAACACCATCGTCATCGCCCGAAATAAACAGCGTCGGCATCTTTGCGGAAGAAATTGCGTTAATCGGAGTAGCTTCCGAAAGATAATGCCCAGAAAATTCTTCGGCGACTCCATCTATAGCCTCAAGGACTTCGGGTGGTGCCCCAATGCCGAAGGCTTCGTTAAGCAAGTAGAAAAGTTTCATGGCAGAGGTATAGCCGCAATCTTCAACGAGTGCAACTACATTTGCGGCATCGGAACGGGAAGCGGCTAGCATTGCGGTTGCAGAACCCATTGACACGCCGTGCAAAGTTATCTTGGCATTTGAATTTCTGCGGGCAATCTCCTGCGTCCAAAGAGCAACGTCTTTACTTTCAGCCCCGCCCATAGTCAGCCATGTGCCTTCAGAGTTTCCTGCGGCGCGTTGGTCAATCATCAAGACATTGTAATTGTTGGCAAGATAGAAAGTCGCGAAAGGATTCATGGACTCGTACATGCAACCGTAGCCGTGAACCAGCACGACCCATTTATCATTGGATTTTTCGGGGGTGTAGTGAACGCCGTAGAGTTCCAGATTGTCCGATGACGTGATAGTCCAATCTTCTTTTGCGGAATAATTTGTCGGCTCGGGACCTGTAATTTCCTCTGGGTTGAAGAATAGTCCTGCTATTACGGGATAACCTGCCGCCGTGCGTTTCAAAATGGATTCAACCAACGACTCAGCGGGATTTAAGTCAGCAGTTTCAATGTTAGCTGACGATAAAGTTGCCGCGTCAACCAAAGTAATCTTGCTATCGCCGACCGTGACAATTAAATCGTTGCCGCTGATGGAAGATGAATATTCATCGGCGATTGAAAGCGTGGAGGTCGAATTGAACCCTACGATTGAATCGTTGCCGCCAGTCGAATAATACTTGAACAGGACATTATCGCCGGTATTGGTGATTAAATCGTCGCCGTCGCCCGCATTAATCGAGACGTTGGAGCCGGTGTTTACAATGGAGTCACTGTCCGCGCCGCCGTTTATGGAGGCGTTATCGCCGTCGTTAGAAATGGTATCGTTGCCAGCGTTGCCGCGAAGAATATTATCCGCCTCGCTGTTGATAATGTAATCGTCGCCGTCGCCCGCATTGATTGTCGTCTTGCCCGTGCCGCTAATAATCGTATCGCTCTCGTCCGAGCCGGTGATTGTCGTGTTGCCGTCGCCGCCGCGTATCGAATGGACGTTGTTAATCCACATGGAAGCATCGGTCGCCTCGTCGGCGGTGTTGAGCGTAACGTTGAGGTCTTCTGTCACGCCGCTGAAGTCTATGCCGTGATTCTTACTGGCAGTCGCCCCGACGTAATATTGCGCCTTGCCGTCCGTGACATTGTACCAATCGTCCTCGGCGATATAAACTTGTTTGGCGGCTGTGCCGTTCGCGGCGTCGTATGTATTGATTTGCGCGGTGGTGGTGACTTCTTTAAAGGTCAAAGAATTTGTGTCGTCGTAGAAAGTCAAGGTGCCATCTTTGAAATCGACACCGGGAAAACCTCCAGGGATATAAACCGTGTCCGTGCCGTCGCCAAAGCCCGTCTTGAAACCTTCGACTGTGGTTTGTCCGTTGAAAACAACTACTGCGCCGCTGTCTGAAAGCTTAATTTGATTATTGCCCGCACCCGCGTCGATTGTCGTGTTGCCGGAGCCCGCCAAAATCGTGTCGTCCAGTTTCGAACCGGTGATTGTCGTATTGCCTGCGCCGCCTTTGAGCGAGTAAACGCCGTTTATCCACATTGTCGTGCCGGGTACATATTCTTCGCTGTCGATGTAGGCGGTATCCATCGTGAGGTTGAGGTCTCCTGTTATGCCGCTGAAGTCTACGCCTGCTTTGGGGGTGGCGGCGGTGCCTACGAAATAAACTTCCTCTCCAGAGTCAACGGTCAAATCGGAGTCCTCGACTTTATACCAATCACCTGCAGCGATGAAGACGCCCTTATTCAACATGTCTCTGTTCTCGTGGAAGAGATTTACTTTGGCGGTCGTCGTCACGTCGCTAAGGGTCAAGCTGGCAGTGTCGTTGCCGAAGGTCAAGCCGTCCTCTAAGAATTCGACGCCTGCCGGGTCATTTTCGGATTTGATGTAAATCGTATCGGAGCCGTCGCCAAAACCAGTGTTGAATCCTTCGACTGTGGTTCGACCTTTGAGGAGAATAACCTCGTTCTTGCCTGAAACTTTAACCTGATTGGAGC
>JAFQZB010000135.1 GCA_017406175.1 Selenomonadaceae bacterium
AGCAGGAAGCAGACACATCATTTCTTGTCTACTTTGCGAATATACGTAAGGGCTTACGGGCGAATATGTCATTGATTGAGCCGAATAATTGGCAATGGCGCGGTCTCGCAGATTTATAACTTTTTCGTCGCTGTAAGTGACAACAGGTGATGTCATCTCAGTCTTTGGATTATTCGCCAAGAACTGAAAAACGCTGACGGCGGTATCTTGAATAAACCGCTCGTCAATCGTCCATGGACATTCTACTTCTTTCTTTTGCACGGCAACCACCTCGTTACTTTCATTTTCGTAGAACTTTATCGGCTGAAAACAATCGTATTCGGCGAGAATCTCGTTGACAAGCCGTTTGTAGTGATTCACATGAAAACCTTGCTGATACAACGAGCCGTCTACTCCGACGTAATTTATCAGATAGTGACAATGTGGCTTATCGGTGGCAAAGTAATGTATCGCGCCCAAAACCTGTCGTTTATCCGTTATCAGCACTTGCCCTATTCTTTCACAGACCTCGCGCAGAGTGCCAATATCCATCTTTATCCCTTCATCAAAGCAAAAAATTCTCTGCGTGTATTCATGCGTCAAATTCTCCCGACGATAACAATTTTGAATAAAACGCATTTCATTCGCTGCATTATATGGATTTACTCCTATGCCAAAAATTCCATTGCTATCAGTTTTACTCGAATCGCACATATACGCACACATATCCTCCAGCGACCGCGGCGTCCTGTCTTCAAACTTCAGTAGCGACATAAATAACTCATCCTCCTTGTAAATTTCCACAGAAACGATTCAATCTGTCAACGCAAGTAGCCAAAGCCTTGCGCAGTTCTTCGCTCGACACGCCGTCACGTGCCTCATATTTATTCAGCGTGCAATTCAAATCGTACATGGCGCGGGCAAGCTCTGTTCCGCCTTCAACGACTGGAATCGCTTTGTGGTCAACCGAATACAAAATGTATTTCGAGGTCTTCATTCCGTAACTTTTGGCTTCCGCCTCATAGCGTTCTTTGTCCGCTTGAGAAACGCGAATGGTAATCACAGAATCCTTTGTAGTTTTTGTGCTGTTCTTTGCGCGATGTTTCATAAGAAACGCCTCCTAATTTTTGATTTAAACTTTTACTACCTTTATGTTCACACAAAAATAATTTGTTATACAAAAAATAGAGAAACGACTCGGCTATCCGTTCATCATTCTCTCTTTTGTTGTCTTTAGAGATACTATCAACTTTTGCTATTTATTGTATATCAAAAGAAGAAAAAACAAGTTAGAAGTTTGTATGTACGCGAAACTCTAAATTTTTTTCGATTCATGCTCCTCTATTATATTTATCGGGAAAACGGGGAAAAAGTATCGAGCAAGTCAGTTATCGCGCCCGTCGCTGTAAAATAAAAAGCTCTGCCGCGAGCGGTTGAGCTAAAATTCTAACAAACAAAATGTGCATCTTCAACGTACATGCAAGGAACATGCACGCAGTAGAAAAATCTTGCGTGCAAAAGTGGCGTTAGAACGCGATAAAAATCATCTTCTGCGTGCGTGCATGTTTGCGTGCAAACGATAACAAGACCAATTAAAAAATTCCGCAATTCAAATTACGTTTTTCAGTTCAATCCCACATTCGTTTAGTAAAATTCTAAGAACACGTGTTCTGACATGTATTTCAAAGGAGCGGATAATTATGAATAATTCTGCAGCAGAAAATGATTGTGTTAATAACTTTCCTAATAATCTCCAAAACGATAAAGGCAAAAATTACTCACGTGAGATTGATCAACACCTATCGGGGGATAAATGCCCTATTAGGATATTTGGTTGGGATTATAATAGTAACCCGATTCCCGAAGAACAAGCGCAACTCGTAGACCCACCAAAATTACCATCGGTAAATTCAATTCAACAACAATCGCAACAACCATCGCCAAATATGCAAAAAACCGAGGAAGAGAAGGATAATGCTCCTTGGACTGTCGTTATTCCTCCCGAAGAAATCGAAGAACAAGCGCAACTCGTAGACCCACCAAAATCATTATCGGTAAATTCAACTCAGCAACAATCGCAACAACCACCATTGCCAATCAACTACAATGGCTCGTTAAATAACAATAATCAAGCTGTATTGCCAATATCTAATCCAAATCATGTCGTATTTGTTTCTCCTTCGTATTATCCCAATCAATATTCTTATTTGACACCTGTGGATGCCAGTGCAATCAATAGACAAGAGGCTTTCCATTACTTGGAAATCGAAAAACAACGTGAAATTGCTCGTATTGAAGTTGTAAAAAAAAGAGATTTGCATGATGAAGATTTGCGTTATGAGCAAGAAAAGAAAAGACTGAATCAACATTCCGATTCAACAGAGACGCCAAAACATATCAACGTCAGTACCAATATTTCCACGAACGAGACTCCAACTTTCATTGATTGGAAAAAACTCGTCGATGAGTTTATCAAGAGATACGCCATTGTTACAGTCAAAAGACGCGCTAAAAAAGACAGGGTTATAATGATTCTCGATGGGGATGAAAATCGACACGTGGAGATTTCCTTAAAAGATTTGACGGACTATTACGTCTCGTTCATCGAAGATTCATACCCAGATACAGTTGAAATTGCCCTCAAAAAAATAGAGCGTGCAATGTTATATTTAAAAAACCATATGCCAAAACTAGAGAAATCTTCGTTGCGTCGTCTCGAACCTCATCAAGTCATGTTTACGAACGGCTTTCTGGACGTGAGAGAATTCAAATTTCATTCAATACCCGAATCTGAGCGGAGTCAATATTATACAACGTTTTCATTTGATATTGATTGTACAGAGCGTTACCGTGAGCCAGAAATCTTCTCCAATCTTTTGTTTGATGCGCTTAGCGGTAACCAAGAGGCTTTTAATTTAGCTTATCAACAAATAGGTGCGATCTTTACCCCAATTCCTACACTAAAGAAAATCTTCCTCTTTCAAGGGGCATCCAATGCCGGAAAAACACGAATTGGCAACATTATTGCAAAATGTATGCCGGAAGACGACACCCTCGTTCTTAACCATCTTTCTGAACTTACCAAAGACAAGTTAGATTCAACACCACTTCGACTTATTTTGATCAAAGAACTCAGCAAAAACAAACTATATGCAAAACAAATAGCAACATTGAAAGCTCTTTCTGACGGCAGTGCTGACACCGCCTTTACGAAAATTCTAATGAGCACGAATTATCCTATTTATACCGACGAAGATGGTACGATTGAACCGGCTTTTAGAAATCGACTTTCAACCTTGCCATTTCCGAGACCAATGATGAACAGCGATCCTGATGTTTCCTGTTTTGAAGATGTTCACTTTGAAAATGAGAAACTGGGAATAATCATCTGGGCATTAAGAGCCTTCTCCTACGTTCTGAATGACAACAACAGATTTTGTAAAGACTTTGAACCAAATATTTGTGTTTACGCCGAAAGTGATCAAGACCAATTTTTGTACGAAGAAAGATTTCAATCCAACACGAATCATTCTGCAGAGTCAGCTTCCGTCGAGGATACCATTAAAAAGTTGTTCGATTTGAATAGCAACGCGAATGAAGAAATGACTGCCGAGCTCATCATGAACGCAGTTAATGGTTCCCTGCCTATGTATCAAACAAGGATATCGCGCTCGGAAGAAGTGGGGAAAGTGCTACGCAAAATATTCGGCAAAGAATTAAAATCTTGCAGGATTAAGGGAGTTACGTGTTACAATTTGAATTGGAAAGGCAAAATAGGGAACATTTAATTGCCGCCTAATCCTTCATATTCTTTGACCAAGCGATAGAAGACGTTCTTGGAAATCTTGAGCAGATACCTAGCTTCTTTCGACTTCAACTTTTTTTCTTTCCACAACACGTAAATTTTCTTCCAGTTCGAGGGGAACTGAACTTTGGGGCGACCATAAGGGCGTCCCGTTTTCGTTTTACCTGTCTTGCGCCAGAGAGCAATTCCTTCTGCTTGCCGACGACGAATATTTTCGCGTTCTTCTTGCGCCACGAAACTGAAAACCTCAATGAGCAGATTGTTTACCAGTTCCATTACGCTCTTTTGATGTTCATCGGTCACTTCAATCATGGTCTGCGGAAAACTTAGTATGTGGACTATCACGCCTTTCTTCTTAAAAAAGCTTAATTCATCTTTTATCGCGTCCTTGTCTCGACCGAGTCGATAAATACTTTTGATGTAAAGTTCATCACCCTCGCGGACTCTTTCCTTGAGAGACTGATAGCCCGTTCGTTCAAAATCCTTTCCGGATTGCTTGTCCGAGATTATGTTTTCTTCTTTCGGAACGTATTGACGCAGTTCAACCAGCTGTCGTTCCAGATTTTGTTCCTTTGTCGAAACACGCGCATAGCCCCAAATTTCCTTGCTCATGTTTAATCACTCTCCGATAGCATTATAGCAAAAAAATCCTAAAAAGTCATGATAAATTTTGGGAAAGAAAATTGAAGATAATGCGTCAGGAGTGAAGAAGTAAAGTAAGAAATAGTAGGCTTGCTTAAGTGTAGTTTTTGCAGAATCGTTCACGGGCTGAATAACCCGATACAAGCGATTTTGCTTCTTACTTGCATAATTATTTTTCAGAGCATGGAAACGTTTTTCCGCTACTTGTAATTTTTCGGATAAATCAGCGACTAACTTTTTTGCCTCTTCGTACTCTTGGGCAATTTTCAAGTTTTTGTGAAGAATACCAGCGGCGAGGAGCGCGATTTTTTCTTGTGCCTCTTCCTTTTGACAAAGATTTTCCAATCGAGCTAATTCGTTATCCAGCTTAATTTTAGTCACCGAAAGTTTTTGCTCTGTTTCTTCCAAATGAATTTTTTTCTTGTAAGATAATAAAGTTCGCGAAGTCTATCACCGCAGGAAATCCATTTTTTGTCGTTGAAGTTCTGTTGCCAATGAAGAAAATCGGAAGAATCGCGCTCGAATTGTGCCAAGTTTTCTCTGTATGATTTCTGCCGAGAGTGCAATTTTTCAAAACCGCCATGAACAAAAATATTCTTGGCTGTGTGCAAAGCGTTCAACGGACTAACTTGCTTGAGCATCAAACAATTTTTTGTATCAACGGCATCTTCATATTGTTTTTTCAGGGAGCGATATTGATTCCGGATACTGTCTCTGATTTCGGACAAGGTGAAAGTCGTTTTGAATGTTTCGCTCAATTTAATACTGTCGCGCAACATGGAGACGTTTTTTAAAACATCGTCGCTTGTTTTTTTCAGCTCCGCCAAAATTTTGAGATCGTCCTGCAAAAGTCCGTGAATGACAAGTTCAATATTTTTGCGCTGGTATGGGTTTTGCAACTTTTCGTGTATAGCCCAATAGTGGGGATTATGTTTAGCAAGGTAAGTATGCAATTTGGAATGTTTATCCTTAATGAGGCGTTCGATATAGCGTAAGGCTCGTTCATTATCCGGATATTGCCAACTTGAAAGTTCAAACTCGTGTAAGAGCCGCTCAAGATATACTCGCTGGTTCAATTTGCTTTCGTAGTCTCGAATGAATTGGTAATCTGCGGTTGACAGATATTCTTTCTGAGCTCGTTGTCTGGCACGTAAACCGCCGACTAAGTTTTTTTTCAGTTCTCTGATTCGTTCCAGTCCGGCTACGATTTCTTGATTCAAAAGTCGCAAAGATGCATCGTCCAGATTCGCAGACCTGTAAGATTGAGAATTCATAAACGCACGGCTGGCTCCTTCAGCTTGGTTGACAGAGAATAGAGTTTCCCCTTCCGCTGTGGCTTTCTGGTTAATATCGGCTATAAACAAAGAATGTTGCTTGTGATGAATTACCTCACGATACTTTTTAACCTCAGAAGCAGAAGTACTTTCCTTATGTGCCGCTATTACTCCAATGTGCGCTTCGGGTACACGTTTATAAAGTTTAGCCAGAAACTCATCACCGTTTTTCTCTGCTTCTTCTTTTTGAGCCTGTAGTGTCCGATGATCTACACGAATTGAAAAACCATTTTTTTTCAGCACGTCATTTTGAATCCGCGCAAAGTCCTCTCGAAGTTCAATGAGATAATTTTTATCGTGCCATTTTTTATCTTTGGGTGAGCCGTGTTCTCGACGACGCTCAAAGCTGGCAACTTGCTCTCCTCTTAGCGGTTTAGCCGCTCTACGAAAATATTTGCAAGCAGGACGTTCTTTGATTTTTTCCACGTCGTCGATGAGGCGTTCGGAAAACATGATATGAACGTGAGGGGTACGTTCGCCAGACAACTCGCCCTTTTTCGCGTGTATCGCGTAGGCGTAATAATGATTCGATAAATGGTTGGCGACAAATCTGTCCACGATTAGGCGATTCTGCTCTAGAGTCAATTCATTGGGCAAAGAAAGCTCAATCTCTTTGTAGCGACGATTGCCTTTGTCCTCGTAGCGCGTCGCCGCGCTAAAAAACTTTTGAGCCGATCCTTTCGCCCATTTCGGCAGTTGACTACCCTTGAAG
>JAFQZB010000136.1 GCA_017406175.1 Selenomonadaceae bacterium
GTCCGCTAAACGCCAAACAACGTCAGGGCATCTTGACGCAACTATTTAACTTCCTCTTTTAATCGACGAGGTGAGGTCATGAAAAAACTTTTTACACTCGCGACGCTGTTGGCTTGCCTGTTGCTTATGACTTCGACGGTCTTTGCTGAGGCGTCAGTCACACGCATAAAAGACATAGCCAAAATTCAGGGCATGCGTAGCAACCAACTAATGGGCTACGGGCTAGTGGTGGGCTTGCCGGGCACGGGCGACAGTGACGATACGTGGCAGATGATTCAATCGACGGTGTCTTTGCTAAGGAACTTTGGAATAACGGTTAATCCAGCTGACTTGGACTCCGATAACGTAGCGGCGGTCATGGTCACGGCGACGCTCCCACCGTTCGTGCGCGAGGGCGATACGATTGATGTTACCGTCAGTTCAATGGGCGATGCGGATTCAATTCAAGGCGGCGTGCTCCTGCAGACTCCGCTTAGGGCGGCAAATGGCGACGTTTACGCGGTGGCGCAAGGTTCGGTTTCAACGGGCGGATTCGTCGCGGGCAGAGGCAATAACCGTGCGCAAAGGAATTTCCCGACGGCGGGCAACATTCCAAACGGAGCAATCGTCGAACGCACGCTTGAAGACGAACTCGGCAGGAACGGGCAAATTTCATTGAGCTTGGCAAGTGCTGACTTCACGACCGCCGCCCGAATCACCAATTCAATCAATGCGGCTTATGGCAACGTGGCGCACGCGGCTAATCCTGGACGAGTCGACATTAACATACCCGGCTACTATCGCGCTAACGTCGTGCAGTTCGTCGCCTCGATTGAAGATTTGCCCGTCGTGCCAGATAGTATTGCTAAAGTCGTCGTCAACGAACGCACAGGAACAATCGTTATGGGCGGCAATGTTCACGTCGACGAGTGCGCGATAACTCAGGGCGGCTTGTCGATTCGCATTGACCACGGTGAGAGCGCGTCGCAACCGGGGCCTTTCTCCTACGGCACGTCGATAGTTGTAAAGAATACGGATGTGAATGCCCGCGAGGAGATGTCTAGCTCGGTAGTCATGCCCGCGACCACAAGCGTAAGTGATGTTATCGGTGCGCTTAATGCCGTGGGAGCCACGCCGCGAGATTGCATTTCTATCTTGCAGGCAATGAAGGCGGCGGGCGCGATTCATGCAGTGCTTGAGATTATCTAAGGAGTGGTAGACGTGAGGATTGATGGTTCATATCTGTTGCCGCAGACGACTGGAACGAATACGAGCGCGCAAAGTGCGCAAATGCTAAAAGAAGAGTCCAGCTTTAAAGAACAGCTAAGGGCGGCGACCGAGAAACTCGAATCAGCGACAATTAAGACGATGACACCCGCAGAGGTCGCTCAACGCAACCAAGAGATTAAAGAAGCCAGCGTTCAGCTCGAAGCACTCCTGCTGAAGATGATGTACACCGAGATGTGGAAGACCGTTCCGAAGAACGAGCTATTCGGCTCAAGCAACGCCATGGATATTTATCGCGACATGTACAACGAGGAGATAACCAAAAAGGCGGCGGAGGCGGGCGGCATTGGACTTGCCGATTACATTTACAAGCAGCTGACGAAGAATCAATGAATATTTATCCCCGATGATGAGTCGGGGCTTTTTTGTTGCCTGAAAAAATTTTGAAGACAACGCGGCGGATTCATGATAGAATAATTCAAACGTTAGCGGAGGTGAAAAATTTTTTGGAGAACAAAACAAAAGCGACGGCGACATTGGCGGCAAGTGCCCTGTGCGCACTCTCGACCCTGCCAGAAATTTCGCCGCTGAAATTTATAATGACGGGCGCGACGGGCGGCTTTATCCTCGGATTAATGAATCATGGGTTCCTAGCCGCGACGATTGGAGGCATGGCGGATTGGTTCGGCGTGACGGCTCTTTTTCGCAAGCCGCTGGGTATCGGATTCCATACGGAGATACTAAGGCGCAATCGCGGACGAATCATGGAGGCAATCGTTGAATTCGTCGGCACCGATTTACTAAGCACGAAAAATATTATGGAGACGGTCAAGGACGAGAACACCGCGCAACTTCTAATCGACTACTTCGAGCAGAACAAAGGACGCGAGAAAACTAAAGCCCTTGTGCGCGAGGTCTTAGGCGAACTCGTCAGCGGACTCGACACGCAGGGCATTGCTAAGGGCGTGGCACCGATTCTGGAAAACGAGATTAGGAACCTCGACGCGGAAAAACTCTTCGACGCCGTGATAAAGGTCGTCATGAGTGACAAGCACAGCCGCCGAATTCTAATCGCGCTTTTCGACACGGGACATAAAATCTTGCGTAGCCCGCACATGCAAGAAGAAATCCTAAAGAAGATAACCGAACTGCGCGAGGCTTACGAGGGCGACTCGGCGGGGCGGGCGTTGGTGCTTAGCTCAATGGATTTGACCGACGAGAAAATTTTAAGCATCCTCAATGAAACGGTCGAAAAGAAAATCAGCGACGCGGAAAAGGTTCTTAACACGACGGGCGCACTTGTCGATAGCGAGACGGCGAACGCGGCGGACGAAATGATTAAAATGTTCGGCGGGTTCGTTCAGTCGGCGGCGGGCAACCTCAACACTAAAAAATTTCTCAACGACCTGATGAAGTTGTTCCTGCAGAAGTTCGACACGGAAGGATTTATCAAGACGTGGCTGGACGTGAACATCAAAGGCGAGACAGACCCGAAGATTTTAGAAAAACTTCAGCGGCAACAGGCTGCCAATCCGAAGGTTACACGCATTGTCGAAGTTGAACGCAAGCCCGTAATTTGGAGAGAGGCAGTTGATTACCTCGTCGACGCCAAAATTGATGAGTTCATACGGAACGAGGCTTTGCAGAAGAAATTCGACAAGCTCATCAAAGATTTTATCGAGAACTTGCTTGAGGAGTATCGCGGGCAGATACCCAAGATGATTCGTGAGCGGCTAGACAAGTTCAGCGACGATGAGTTGACGGAGTTTGTTGAAAGTCACGTGGCGGACGATTTGCAGATGATTCGTATCAACGGTTCGGTTTGCGGCGGGCTGGTCGGCATGTTCCTTTTTATCGTTTCGCAGATTATCGAACGTATTGCGCAAGGAGGTTGACGCTTTGAACAGGTGGAACACAGCAGATACAACTTTACTCTGCGCGGGACTTTTCTTTTTAATGGCGGTCGGCTTTAAGATAGTTTTCCCCGGCAACGTCCTAGCCGAAGGATTTCTCTTCGTGACTGAGGCGGCTCTCGTCGGCGGGATAGCGGACTGGTTCGCGGTGACGGCTCTATTTAAAAAGCCGCTGGGCTTCCCCTTCCATACGGCTATCCTTCCGCGCAGAAGAAAAGATTTCGTCAAGGCGTCGGTCGTCATGGTTCAGCAAGAATTCTTCTCGCGGCGGACGATTTTTAAAAAGCTCGGCGACTTCAAACTCATGCCGCGCATTGTCGATTACCTTGCCCGCGACGAGACCCGCAAGATGATTGCCGACGAACTCTTTAACGTCGTGAAGAAATATGTAGCTAAGCAGGACAAGGAGACCCGCTCCAAGGCGATTGCCAATGAACTGCGCCGAATCCTCCGCGACATCCCCGCGCAAAGTCTGATTAATGACTTCGGCTCGCACTTCAAACGCAATAACAAAGACCGCGAAATTTTTATCGGAATAGTCAAGGCAATGCGGCGGACGGCGGCTAAGCCTGAGACGTGCGACAAGCTTCAAGCAATCCTAGAAGAGTACGCTAACCAGAAGACTAAGAACATGGGCGGCTTTTCAATCCTAATGGCGGGGCTGGCGCAAATGCTCGACCTAGTGAATTTCGAGGAGGCGGCACTAATCATGCAAAAGCAACTGCTAAAGCTCCTAGACGAACTCGCCGCCGATACGCAACTACACCGCCGCACCCTCAACGAATGCCGCCTAAAGATTTCCGAGCTTAGTGACACGCCCGAATTCAAGGACTTAGTAGAACGAATCCAAATCGACGCCGCGACCGCTTTGCCGCTGGAGGAGGCGATTGAACTTGCGCTGATTCATTTGGAAAATCAGTTGCGTGCGCCGGACTCAAAAAATCTCGGCGGGCTGTTAGTCAAACTCTTCGACGAGGAGTACAGCAGACTATTGAAGCTCCTTCGCGAAGACTCCGCCGCTAAGACTGCCTTTGAAAAGTTCGTAGACGAGCTGACGGCGCGAGCCGCCCTGCGTGCTCAACCGCTAGTCGGGGTTGTCGCCAAAGACGCCCTCGAACGCCTGACCGAAGAACAGCTTAATAATCTGGTTTACGACAAGGCGGAGCAAGACTTCATCTGGATTCGGCTTAACGGGTCAATCGTCGGGTCGGTCGTCGGGCTTGCGATATTTATCCTAATCAAAGCGGCGGGGTTGAGCGTATGATAGCGTTCTTTGATTCGGGCATGGGCGGGCTTAGCGTATTGCACCACGCGAGGAAGATTTTGCCGCACGAGGAATTCATCTTCTATGCTGACGAAGACAACGTACCCTATGGCACCAAGTCGCCCGCAGAGGTTCTGGCTTGCGTCGACGCGGCGTTCAAATTTTTAATCGGGCAAGGTGTCGGGGCAATCGTCGTGGCGTGCAACACGGCAACTTCAGTGGCAGTCAAAGTCATGCGGGAAAAATATTCCCTGCCGATAATCGGAATGGAGCCGGCGTTGAAGTTGGCGTTGGACACATTCCCCGCCCGAAAAGTTTTGGTGACGGCTACGGCGATAACAATCACGGGCAAAAAAATTCGGCGGCTGATTGAACGCCTGCACGCCAAAGACTTAGCCGAGCTTAGGGCGTTGCCGCGGCTGGTCGAGTTCGCGGAGCGGCAAGAGTTCACGTCGGCGGCGGTCGAAGAGTATCTGCGCGGCGAATTGGCAAGCTATGACTGGGAAAAGTTTTCGTCGCTGGTGTTGGGTTGCACGCACTTTAATTACTTCAAAGACACGTTACGAAGGATTTTGCCGCCGCACGTCAGGATACTTGACGGCAATGCGGGCACAGTCAACGAACTAATCAGGCGCACAAACCTAACAACAGACGGACGCGGCGCGATAGAAATTTTTTATTCAGGACGACTAGTAACGGACGCGGCGGAGCTTGCACGGCTAGAAAAATTTTTGCGGCGGCTCGACGACATGGAGGCGATAACATGAAAACTTACAAGCTAGCAATCTTCGACATGGACGGGACGCTCGTCGACACGCTGGAGGATTTGTACGATAGCGTCAATGAAATGCTCGCCCATTACAACCTGCCGCTCCGCACGCTCGATGAGGTTCGGCAGTTCGTCGGCAACGGCGCAAGGCAACTTATAATTCGGAGCCTGCCTGCCGATTGCAACTTCCTAGACGAGGCTTTGAGCTTTTACAATGACTGCTACGCCCGCAACTGTCTGAAGAAGGTTAAGCCTTACGCCGGGATTATGGACTTGCTGACGACGCTTGAGGCTAAAGGAATTCCGCTGGGCATTTGCACGAACAAGCAACACTTCGCGGCGGTCGCGATTGCCGATAAAGTTCTTGCGCCGATAAAGTTTCCTTACGTCAGCGGCGACGAACCTAATCAGCCCCGCAAGCCAAATCCGACCCGCGCCCTTGCCTGTGCTGAAAAATTTTCCGTGGCGGCGGCGGACGTTGCTTACTTCGGCGATACGGCTGTTGACATGCAGACAGCACTTAACGCGGGCTTTCTTGCCGTCGGCGTGACTTGGGGATTTCGTCCGCGTTCGGAACTCATCGACAGCGGCGCACAAATCATCATCGACCACCCGCTAGAAATTTTAGAACGGATTGATTTTACATGAACGACTTCGACGAGCAACTAAGGAAACTGATTCTGCGGGAGCGGCACAACTTCGCAGGGTCGTCGTCGCGGGCGATTGTCGAGCTGGTTAATCTCCTCTTTGACTTCGCGATAAAAATTCGGGCGAGCGATATGCACATTGAGCCGTTTGATAAGGCGTTGCGGGTGCGTTATCGCGTCGACGGACAACTGCAGGAGTTTCATCAGCCGTTGCCGCTTAGCTTAGCAGACGCTTTGACCTCGCGGATAAAAATCTTGGCACGCATGGATACAACCGCCGCCTTTCTGCCGCTAGACGGGGCAATCAAGTTCGGCAACGTAGAAATGCGCGTGGCGTCTATGCCGTCGTTCGGCGCGGAAAGTGTGACGATACGTTTGCTGGATTCGTCATTGGAATTGCACAGCCTAAAAGACCTCGGCTTCACTGCGGCGAACGAAAAAATCTTCCAGCAGATGATAGAGGCGGCGTCAGGAATGGTAATCCTAACTGGACCGATGAACTCCGGAAAGTCGACGACTCTTTACGCGGCACTTCGCGAACTCAATCAGCCGACGCGCTCAATCATGACGCTTGAAGACCCGATTGAACAGCACGTCGAAGGCGTCAGCCAAGTGCAAGTCAACGAGAAAACGGGCTTGACGTTCGCGGCGGGGCTTAGGGCGATGTTGCGCATGGATTGCAACGTTTTAATGGTCGGGGAGGCTCGCGACGTTGAAACTTCTAAAATCGCGGTGCGGGCGGCTCTCACGGGGCATTTAATCTTCACGACGCTACACGCTAACGATTCTTGCAGTGCCCTATTCCGTATGCTTGAAATGGGCGTTGAACCGTATCTGTTGGCGGCGACGCTTAATGGGGTCGTGGCTCAGCGGTTGGTTAGGAGAGTTTGCCCGCATTGTCAGTCGAGTGGTTGCGAACATTGTCGAGGCACGGGCTACAGCGGACGGATTGCCTTGCATGAAATTTTGCGCGTCGATAAGGATTTGCGCAATCTAATTCTAAACAGCCGCGACTTAGACGAGATTAAAGCTTGCGCCCTTGAGTCGGGCTTGAAAACTTTAGCCGATGATGCCTTAGAAAAAGTTCGTGCAGGACTGACGACGCTTAATGAAGTCCGCCGCGTCTTAGGAGATGACCTAATAAAAGGAGCTGATTGAAATGCTTAAGGACGTAACCGAAAATGCGCTTAAAGCTCTGCGCGAGATACAAGAAGAGGCGAAACGCAATGGAACGGCAGAGATGACGCTTGAAGAGATTAACCTAGAGATTTATTTGGCTCGAAGAGAATCCGAAGCAAAAGAAGCACGCTTGAGATTGGTTGGAGGCTAAAATGATTCGCAAGATGAAATCGATTGAACGCGGCGAGCTTGAAAAATTTTTGTACGAGGCGATTTACATTCCCGAAGGCACTTCGCCGCCACGAACAATAATTAATCGTCCGGAGCTTAAGGTTTACGTCGAGGACTTCGGGACGCGGGCGGCTGACGTTTGCTTTGTCGCGGAGGTCGGCGGGGAAATTGTCGGGGCGTGTTGGTCGCGAATAATGAACGACTACGGGCATATTGATGACGAGACGCCGTCGCTTGCCTTGTCGGTCTTGAAAAACTTTCGCCGCAGAGGAATTGCCTCCGATTTGATGAAGAAACTTTGCACACGTCTTGCCGAAAAAAATTTTAAGCGCGTATCGCTTGCCGTGCAGAAGGAAAATTCAGCGGCAGTCAGACTCTATCGCAAACTGGGCTTTGAAATCGTCGACGAACGAGGCACAGAACTTTTGATGATGAAACGATTGGGGGACGATTGATGCTTGACGATAAAAAGGTTGCGTTTATAACGTGCGTCAATAGCGATTGGTGGTACGACGAATGCCGCTTATATCTTGAGCACTTGACCATTCCCGACGGCATGAAAACGGAATTTATCGACGTTCGGGACGCCGCGAGCATGACTTCGGGCTACAATCGGGCGATGAAGTCTTCGGACGCGAAGTACAAGATTTATTTGCACCAAGATACCTTCGTTGTGAATAAGAACCTTATCGCTGACCTGCTGAAGATTTTCGCGGATGAGACTATTGGCGTTGTCGGGATGATTGGTTGCGTGAATTTGCCGGAGACTGGCGTTTGGTGGGACGGCATGAGGACTTATGGTCGGGTTCTTCACGCCTGCGAACCGGAAAGCGTCGTTGATTCGGAGTGCAATGAACCAGACGGCGATTATCAAGAGGTCGAGTCGGTTGACGGATTGTTTTTGGCGACGCAGTATGATTTACCGTGGCGCGAGGATTTGTTTGACGGCTGGCACCTTTACGATACGTCGCTTTGCAAGGAGATGAGCCGCGCCGGTTATCGGGTCGTGATTCCGAATCAATCGCAAGATTTTTGGTGCATACATTGCCCGAAGGAAAAGCCCCTTGACCCGAAGTATCGCCGCTACCAAAAAATTTTCTTGCGCGAGTACGGCGACGAACTCAATCCAGAGGTGTAGTTATGGAAGAGATTAAACCGAGCTTAACTGAATTCATATCGGGCGAAGATTTTTTCAAAAAGATTTTAGTCGTCGAGAGCGCAGCTTACCTTGAGGAGCTGAACAAAAAGTTTCCGGCGGCTGAAATTTTTTTTGTCACTGCGAACGAGGATTTAGATTATCCGAATACTTATCGGCTTGATTATCGCGAAGAACGTTTGCCCTTTCCGGAAGAATTTTTCGACGTAATTATCGGTGATTTGACTTTGGAGGTCGTTACCAATCCTCAAGACATTGCAGCGGGCTTTTCGACTTATCTTAAGCAAACCGGCTGTTGGATTACAAGTTTTCGCAACATTCGCCACTGGAAAGTTTTAGAACGGCTAATGCGGGGCGCGTTCGGCGGAATCGTTTCGAGATTGTACACGCGAACCGAATTTGAGCGGCTTTTATACGCGTCGTTTTATAAGGAAGTGCAAATGCTCCCGCTGAAAAAGAAATCGCCGCCCGAACTGTTGGAGCGGCTGATTGATTGCGGTTTTGATAACTTCGACGACGATTTGCAAGTAGAATTTTGGTTGGTGCGTGCGTCGCGGTCAATGCCCGAACTCGCCTTGCTTAAATCGATGTTCACGCCCGAAATCCGCGCCGAATTATCGCGAATCCTCCACCGAATTGAATACGACGTGGCGACCGAGGACAGCGTTAAAAGTTTTTGGCGGATTTTCGACGCGGAAGGAATATTCACGGACTACGCGGCGGCTTTTATACGTTCGGTCGTCGTTCACAGGGAAAATTTCTGGCGTAACATAAAAAAATACTCCGCCCGCGCCGAACTTGAAGAAATTATCGACGAGGCGGAGTCGCTTTACGATTTTGATACGGGCAATCGTCTGCTTTAAAGCAATATGTTGACGATACCTTGGAAGATGCCGAAGATAAATTTTTGCAACGGCACGAAGATATAACTAAGGACGGGCGTCATCAAGATTATAATCAGGAAAATAAAGCTGTAACGTTCGAGATATTCATATTGCCGCGCCAATTCGTAAGGCAAAAGGTTGCGTAAGATGTGCGAACCGTCGAGCGGCGGGATTGGTAGCATGTTGAAGATTGCAAAGTTGATGTTGTAGATGATTATCAGGTTGAAGACAAGGAGCGTGCCTTCTGAGAACGGAAAATCGAATTTCGCAAGCAAAACCAGAGCTATCAGCGCGATAAACGCCGTAATCAGATTCGACGCGGGGCCAGCAAGGGAAACTAAGATGTCATCGCGTCTAGGATTGGAAAAATTCATCGGATTTATTTGCACGGGCTTAGCCCAGCCGAAATGCACGATAAAAAGCATTAGCAGTCCAATCGGGTCGACGTGTGCGGCAGGATTTAGCGTCAAACGTCCTTGAAGTCGCGGAGTATAATCGCCGAGGGCATAAGCAACGCGAGCATGGGCGTATTCGTGCACGACCATAGCAATAACTATGCCCGGCAAGCCCGTAATCAAATTCATCAAGAATCCGCCAATATCATCAAACATTAAATCGCCTCCATTAATCGTTAAGAAATTCGCTCACGATAAATCGCGGGCGTTTTTTTGTTTCCAGATAGATTTTCCCGACGTATTCGCCGACAACGCCAATCGATAGGAGAATCAGCCCGCCGATAAACCACAGCGACGCTAGCATACTCGTCCAGCCGCGAACGACCGAGCCGAAAAAGTATTCATACAGCGTCCAGAGAATCACGAGCAAACTTATCGAACACATTGCAAAGCCCAAAATCATTATCAGGCGAATCGGCTTGACTGTCAGCGAAGTTATCCCTTGCAGGGCGAAAAACAGCATTTTTTTTAGCGGATACTTGCTCTCGCCCGCGAATCGCTCCGCTCGTTCGTAATAAACGACTGCAGAAGGATAACCAATCATCGGAACAAGCCCACGCAGAAATAAATTGACTTCGCCGAACTCGGAAAGCCCTTCCAAAGCTCTTTTGCTCATTAATCGATAGTCAGCGTGATTATTTATGATGTCGCCGCCCAAAAACTTTACAAGCTTATAAAAACTCTCCGCCGTGAACCGTTTAAAGAAAGTATCAGTCGTGCGCTTGCTCCTCACGCCGTAAACAATGTCAAAGCCGTCGTTGAACTTGTCAATCATCTCGTCAATCGCGTTGATGTCGTCCTGCAAGTCGGCGTCCATAGAAATAACCATATCCGCGCCGCCTTTAACCGTCATCAAGCCCGCAAGTAGTGCGTTTTGGTGTCCGCGATTGCGGGAAAGGTTTATGCCGGAAAAAATTTTGTCTGTCGCGTGCAGTTCGCGAATAATCTTCCACGTCGAATCTTTAGAGCCGTCATTGACGAAAACAATCCGACTTTGCGTTGAAATCTTGCCCGCGTCAATCAGGCTCAAGAATTTTTCGCGGAGACGTTTGGCGGTCTCGCGCAGGACTTCCTGTTCGTTGTAGCAGGGAATGACGACGTATAAAATCTTGCTCATGATTGTCCCTCGAAGTGTTCGCGCTTGTAATCCTCGAAACGATTTTTAAACAGCTCGTCTTGATTGGGATAAAGCTCGTCGAAGATTTTTTCTACAAAATCAATGTCTTCTCTCGCGAACGGCGAAATTTTCTCGTAAACTTTGAACGATACCGACGATACGCCGTCTGATTCGGGGTGGAAGGTGTAAGTTTTAATTTGCTTGAAGTGTTTGGATATGGGCGAAGGCTTTAGCATTAACTCGGCGGGTTTTACGACGACTAATTGATTTTTTGGTAGCAAATGAGTTTGAACAGGTTCAGCGACCAAAATAAAGTCCGCGTCGAAGAATTTTACTGGGAAGCCGTCGCGTAAATCCACGTCAGCCCCGCCCATCAAGCTCGGCAAAGCCCTGCGATTATCTGGCATATAAATTTTGTCAAGAATCGTGCCGTTATACAATTCGCCGCTTGCCAGAAGATAAATTTTCTTATCTTCGCCCGCCAGTTGATTCAAATCCGCAACAAAAACTTTTAGCTCGTCGATGTCGTGGCGGATTGGAATTGTGTAGCCGGTGTTGAAGGGCTTCGGCAGGTTGAAAGAATACGTTTGCAGGCAGTTGAATGCTAGGATAGCAATCAAAGCCGCGCCGACGGATTTTTTCTTCGACAGGGCAAAATCA
>JAFQZB010000137.1 GCA_017406175.1 Selenomonadaceae bacterium
ATTCCATTTACTTGACCGCGACGAAAAAATCAATATAATTTTTTGAGAAAATGATTTTGGAGGTTGATTTTATGGAATCAGAAAAAATAAGAGGCGAAGCAAAAAGTTTGACGTACAGAGGCATTGAATTGACGTATTGCGAACTCGGCGAGAGTAACAGCGACGTTATAGTTCTCGGTGCGTTCAGTTTTCAAACTTTTATGCCGATGGTCGAGAAACTGGCGGAAAAATATCACGTTTACGGCGTGGTAATGCGTTTCGACGGCAAAGCAGAGGAATTTAACGCGGACGGCTCTGTAAATTGGTCTCGGCAATGGGGTAGCGATGTTTATAACTTAACGAAAGAATTAAATCTGCCAAAATTTCACTACGTCGGCAAATGTCATGGTTCTGTTCCCGGTTGGTATCTTGTTAAGAATCATCCCGAATGTTTGAAATCCGTTTGCAGTTTTTTCTTAGCACCGCACACAAAAAAACCGAACAGCAACAAATTTTTTGAAGTCTTTAAAGAAAAAGGCGTCATTGGCATGTTGGAAGCTGGCTTGCGCAAGCCTGAAGGCATAAAAGCCAAATTGGACGAGATGAAATTCGCTGGCAAGGTCGACCCAAGTGCTGTCCCAAAATACGCTGTGAATTTCGCGGAACATATCTGGTCGTCAATCGACGAGTGCATTGAAACTTTGCGCAATATGACGATACCTGTAGAATATTTGTTCGGAACGGACGATTTGTTTTTCCAAGACCATTTCGACAGCAATATTTATGCAATGATGAATACAAAAGGCTCACGGTCGGTAATTTTGGATAGCGAGCGTCATTTTATGGAAATAGATTGTCCTGAACGAATAGCAAGCGAGATTTTCACATTTATAGAAGAGTCATCAAAAAAATATTAAATATTGCAATCAAAAAAGCCCTTCGGCAAAAGTCGGAGGGTTTTTTCGTTGAAATTTTCTTCTTGCAATGCCATTGCCACGCTAAGCAAGGTTACTTCGTCGTCGAGAACCTTATGCCACGCCGACAACTTCATCAAGACCAAATTCGGGAAATTATGGCTGTCCACGTCTATCAATGCCACTTCCATCGTCAAGCCTCATCTGAAATTCGGCATTCCAGACGGTTTTGGTTTCTCGTAATCAAATTCTTCTTTGAGCAGTTGAAAATTCACTCCGTCATACGGGTCGATAAAGTCAAATTTCGTGATTGAATCAATGTAAGCCGATTCGACGTTGGAATCATACTCGTTCGCTTGATTTACCGCTTGCAGTTGCGCTAAATTTGAATCAAGAGCATTTTGTCGCGCCAATTCGTATGCCAATAGCGTTTTCAACTCATTTTGCGCTTGATACATTTGCAAATGCCCTTCAGCCGCGTTTGTGTGCTCAAAAATCTTTTTTGCTACCTCTATCGTCTTTTCCGTCTCTACAATTTCAGCTTTCGCACCGTCAGCGAAGTTTTTGTACGTGTCATCAAGCCACTTGTATTTTCCCTGCCGAGAATAGGCGTTTGGGTCATAAGAATCCCAATGGTCGTCGTTTCCTTGCCGCAAATAAGGGTTCGTTTCGTCTATCATCGCCGCCGTTCGAGCAACTTTTTCCGTGCCTATGCCGATAACTTTCAATGCCGCCGACGTTTCAGCGAATATTTCTTCAGTAAATGGCGTGGAATTTATTTCGTCGTTCTTTGTTTTGTCGACATCGGTCTCAGCAATCTTTTCAAACTTATCGCCGAAGAGAATTGATTTAATGTGTCTTGTATAGTCGAACACGCTACCGCCATTGCTCGCTAAATCTTTCAACGCATATGGTGACGGACTGTCTGCCCACGATATTTGCGTTAAACTATAGTAAGCGGCAGGATTAAACGGATCATCAACGCCTGGAATTATATAAGCATACGCGATTAAACCATATCCGCTTATAAATCCCGCATTCAACACGCTCATCACTGCCAAAAATTTTTTCTTAACGCTCATTTTATGCTCAACCTCCCGTGAAACTGAATCCACTGCTACCAAATTGCTTGAAAACCAGTTTTGAAACCCGACTGCCCATATATACGAACATCATCGCCACAAACGTTATCTTGAATAGCAAAATCATGTTGATTGTCACCTGCGGCGCGGTAAATCCGCCCGTTGTAGGGTCAACGCCAGACACTTTCGCCCAATAAATGTCAGCATCAGAATTATTTCTGCCGCCTTCGCCTTGATTCCAACATCTCGCCGCCATTTCGTACGAGCCGTACTTTTTGTAGTAGCCCGTCAAAATATATCTGGCAATGTTGTCTTGATTGTTGGGCGTCCATGCCGGTCCGTGTGGTTCTTCAGCTGTAACCGGCGACGTTTCCAATATTCCTCCGTTTGCTACAAAATCTTCCGTCCAATGCGTCCAGTTGTCGTAATTTGCGTAGTCAATCTGGTACGCGCCGAAATATCCGAGTCCATTGTCGACATAATATCTGTTGCTCGATTCAACTACCCGAATATGAGCCATAAGTTGGTCGATTGAAGTTATCGCGCCACTTGACGCACCCGTAGAGCTTTCAACTTTCGTCACGTTCCCACCGATTGTGTAAAAATCTTCCACAACGATATTTTTCATCATCATCTGCAACATCAACGAGAACATACAGAAGAACATCAGCTTGATTGACACTGCAAATATCCCGTTGATACCATTTGCCGCGAATTTTCGCGTTTGTTTCAAGCCCGAAAAGAAAAATGTTGTGAAACTTGATACCATTGCGATATAAAATTCCAAATAAGCCAGCGTCATCTGCAGTGCTATCGCGAAAAAGCAGATTGTCAGTATCACCGCGAAGAATAACGACGGCAACCACAGCGCAATTTTTGACATCAAGTCCATGACGCTATGAATTTTGAATAACTCGTTGTAAATCGGAGCGATTATGTGCACGCCCTTTGAAACGATGTCCACTGGGTCGGAAATTGCCTCCATTGCCTCTGCGCCGCTTGCACCCATCATCATACCGCCAAAGCCTGTAAACATTTCTTTCGCAAAATTCGCTACACCGTCACTCCAGTTCAGCAGAAAATATATCAGCACGACGTAAAACATCAGCTTATAAGCTATCCTTTGGAAAAAATCTATGCCATTTTCGCTGTCCGTAACGTACAAACTCATGCTAATTGCCAAATCTATCGTTATCAGCACAATCAGCAACCATTTGCCGACGCTGATTAACCTTTTCAGAGCCTCTTGACATTGCTCGCCGACTTTTTCTATGACTTCGCGCAGTGGTTTACCAAAATCATACGCCGCGTCGAAAATATTTTTGATTGAATCGGGCAAAGTGCCGTAACCTGTTCCACTCGACGGTGGTAAGCCTTTCAAATAGCGTCTCGGATTGACCGGTTCGCCGTTAATGCGAATCTCAAAGTGAAGATGCGGACCGGTAGCCCAACCTGTTGAGCCGACTTTCGCTATTATCGTACCCGCAGAGACTTGAGTATTTGCGCTAACCAAAAGTGCCGAGCAATGCGCATATCTCGTTTCGACATTGTAGTTTCCGACTCGCGAAAGAATATAAACAACATTGCCGTAGCCTTCCGCCCAGCCTGAATAAGTTATCGTGCCGTTCAGCGACGCATAAATATTCGCGCCCGTGTCCGCGCCTAAATCTGTGCCTTTGTGCGGTCTC
>JAFQZB010000138.1 GCA_017406175.1 Selenomonadaceae bacterium
CGCCTAGGGCGGAGAACAGTTTAAACGGACATAGCTTTAGATGGAGAGTGGGCATTTGTTCCACTCTTCTGTTGTTAAGGGGGTGATATGTTGAGCAAAGTTGAATCGCAAGTGGAAGACATAATGGCGGAGATTTTATTGGGCACGGATTATGAACTCGTTGACGTGGAATACGTTAAGGAAGGGCGCGACTGGTATTTGCGGATATTCATTGACAAGGCGGGCGGCATTGATTTGGACGACTGCCAAACTATCAGCGAACAGCTAAGCGCACGACTCGACGCTTTGGACATAATCAGCGGCGCATATATTTTGGAAGTTTCTTCGCCCGGCATTGACCGCATTTTGAAGAAGGATAAAGATTTCGTTCGTGAGGCGGGCAAGGTCGTAGACGTAACACTTTACGCACCACTCGACGGCAAAAAAAGTTTCGTCGGGGAGCTAATCAATCGTGACGAAAAATTTTTACATATCAAAGACATTGCGCCCTTGCCGCGTGATAAAGTCGCGCTAGTGAGGTTGCACATAGATTTTTAATGGGAGGAAGAATTTACTTGGCTGCTAGAAAGAATAAAACTGAATCGCCCACCTTGATTAGTGCACTGCAGGACTTGTGCGCCGAAAAGGAAATTGAACCCGAAGTTTTATTTAAAGCTGTGGAGGAGGCTCTCAAGGTCGCCTACAAGAAAAATTTCAATCAAGACGACGACAGCTTCGAGGTTGAACTTAATCGCAAGAACGGGAGCTTCCATGTTTACGCATTGAAAATCCCCGTTGATGTCGTAAGCGACCCGAAAACCGAGGTTTCCGAAGACGAGATTGAGGAAAATGATTACGAGATAAATGACGACGGCTTAGCTAGGATTGAAGTCACGCCAAAAGATTTCGGGCGAATCGCCGCTCAAGCCGCTAAACAACTCGTCGTGCAGAAATTGCGCGAGGCTGAACGCGGCGTCATCTATGACGAATTCACTAAGCGCGAAAGCGACCTAGTCAAGGGAAGAGTTCTTCGCGTCGAGGATAATAATCTTATCGTCGAGGCGGGCAAAACCGAAGCCGTCTTAATGCCAACGGAGCTATCGCCCTATGACAATTACAAAATCGGCGACATGGTCAGGGCTTACATCCTCGAAGTTAAAAAGGGTGGCAAAGGTCCTCAAGTTTATCTATCGAGGACGCACCCCAACTTTTTGCGGCGGCTCGTAGAAATCGAAATTCCAGAGATTCAAGAAGGACTTATCGAGATAAAGTCGGTGGCTCGCGAAGCTGGTTCGCGTGCTAAAATCGCTGTCTACTCCAAAGAACCGAACGTAGCGGCGGTCGGAGCTTGCCTCGGTCAACGCGGCACTAGGATAAAAAATGTCCTTGACGAACTGGGCGAGGAGAAACTTGACGTTATCGAGTGGAGCCCCAATGAAGGCGTTTTCATTGCCAATGCCCTTAGCCCCTCCAAAATTATCAGCGTCGCTTTGAATTATTCCGATAAAAGTTGTCGCGTAGTCGTGCCCGATAATCAGCTGAGTTTGGCTATCGGCAAGGAAGGACAGAACGCTAGACTTGCCGCTAAGCTCACGGGCTGGAAGATTGATATTAAGAACCTCAAACGGGCGAAGACTATTCCGCTTGATGAGGATATGCAAGAAGTTGACATCTCGGCGGCGCAATCTCTATTCAAACCGCGTCCTAAGAAAGGCAAGCGTCCATGAGCAAGCCAATTAATCAGCGGCGGTGCATTGTGTGCAGGCAGGTTAAGCACAAGTCGGAACTCCTGCGCGTGGTCAAGGCGGCGGATAATTTCTCACTCGACCTCACGGGAAAACAAGACGGGCGCGGAGCTTATGTTTGTAAGTCGCAAGATTGCGTTGCCTCGCTGGTGAAACGCCGTAACCTTGATAAGGTCTTCAAAACCAAATTGCCGGATAAACTCTATGACGTGATAAAGGAGCAAGTTCATATGTAAATTTACGGGGGTGGATGTATGTCAAAACCGACTAAGTATAGAATCTACGACATGGCGAACGAATTCAATCAGGACGTGCAAGTTATCATCGACTTTTTGAACAAGCGCAAGATTAAAGTTAAGAATCGCTTTACTGGCGTCGAAGAGGACGCTTATCAAATGGTTAAGGCTAACTTCGGAAGGCGCAAACCCGTCGAACCCGAACCTAAGCCGCAAGCCCAACAGCAAACCCAACAACCTAAACAGAAGTCTCAACTTCAGCAGCAAACCCAACAGCCTAAGCAAAAGGGGCAACCTCAACAGCAGACCCAGCAACCTAAGCAAAAGGGGCAACCTCAACAAGCCCAGCAACCTAAGCAAAAGTCGCAACCTCAACAAGCCCAGCAACCTAAGCAAAAGGGGCAACCTCAACAGCAGACCCAGCACCCTAAGCAGAAGGGGCAACCTCAACAGACCCAGCAACCTAAGCAGAAGGGGCAACCTCAGCACCAGGC
>JAFQZB010000139.1 GCA_017406175.1 Selenomonadaceae bacterium
CGGTCACGCATTACGCAGTCAAAGCGATTTTCGCAAACAATTTCGGCGAAATACCCACAACGTGGCAGATGTCAGACAAAGTTCCGAGCTTAGACAGCGAAGGTAGACTTCTGGACAAAAAAGTTGCAGAAAATCTTCTCGCAAGATTGAACACTTTGGTCGGGACGCAGGGCAAAATTATCCGCGTGGAAGAAAAAACTAAAATGGAGAGCCAGAGGTTGCCCTATTCCCTGTCAACTCTGCAAATCGAAGCGGGAAAAAGATATAACTACGCGCCGCAGACCGTTCTCGACGCCATGCAGTTACTCTACGAGAAAAAATTGACGACGTATCCGCGCTCGGACTGCGAATATCTGCCGGAGAATCAATTTGCGGATTCAAAGGAGATACTCGGACACTTGAAAGACTTGCCGAACTTTAGCGAGTTGGTAAGAAACGCTGACACGTCTATTCACAGCAAAGCTTGGAATGACAAGAAAATATCGGCACATCATGCGATAATTCCGACACGAATCAAGGCGAACTTTGAAAATCTGAACGCGGTCGAGCAAAATTTGTACGTTATGGTAGCACAAGCGTATTTGGCGCAATTTTATCCAGTTCACGAGTACAAAGCGACGACGGTGACTATTTCTTTCGCTGAGGAAAAATTTGTCGGCAAAGGTAAGCGCGTTACGAAACTCGGCTGGAAAGCAATTTATAAAAACGTCGTGAAGTCTGAATCTGAAGAGTCAGAATCAGTATTGCCGCCCATCAAAGAAAATGAGTCGGTCAAATATGTTTCGGGAAGTATCACGGAGAAAACGACAAAGCCGCCGACAAGGTTTACTCCGTCCACTCTCTTGCAAGCAATGAAAGAAATTCACAAATACGTTAAGGACGCCGCCTTAAAAGCCGAACTCAAAGAATGTTCGGGTATCGGCACAGAGGCAACGCGGGCTGGAATCATTGAAAAACTGCAAGACAACGGCTTTTTGAAACTCGCTGGGAAATTTTTCGAGCCGACAGACAAAGCTCGAATGGCGGTCAAAATTTTGCCTGACGAAATGATTTTTCCCGACACTACTGCCGTTTGGGAGAAAGAATTGGAGCAAGTCGCTACGGGCGAGGAAACTTTTGACGAATTTTATCGGGAACAGCTGACTGACTTGGCAAAACTCCTTGACAAAGCTAAAAGTGCCAAAATAAAGCCGTCGGCTGGTACAGTGCTGTGTCCGAACTGCGGCAAAGTCATGATTCGTCGCAAAGGCAAGAACGGCTTCTTCTGGGGCTGTTCAGGCTATCCCGAATGTAAGACGACAGCGCGAGATAACAAAAGCAAGCCTGACTTCACTTCCTCGACGCGGAAGAAAGCGTAATGAAAGGATTGTCAAGACTATGGTGTATTTGAAATGTGAATTTGCGAACGTATTTGTGCCCATTATGGGCACAAATGTGTGAAGACTGTAACGTAGTGCTACATGAAAGGAGTTTTTTAGATGCCAGTTAAAGATGATGACGTTCCGTATCTCGGTATGTGGGCTGACTTGCGAAAAAATTATTTGCTCGAAGAAAAGCCCGAAGATTACGCCGAAATCGCGGAAGAAAATATGCTGATTGAGTATTTGGTTGCTATCGAAGACCATTACTCCAAAAGATTTGATGAGCTTGTCGAACAGCAAATGGAACGCGAAGGCGTTGACGAGGCATTGAAAGCTGAAAATCCACTCAAATGGGTCGGTCTCGTCAATAATATTCGCTCGTGCGTCAAGGAAATTCTGATTGATGAACTCTGCAACTAAAAATGCAAAAAGATAAGATTTTGGCAAGCCTCCTGAGTGTTACTCTTTTTCAAAGTAACATTTAGGAGGTTTTTTTCATGTCGGAGATGACAGCCGCCATGATTGAGCAACGGAACGAGAAATATCTCAACGAATTGCAAGGCAATATCGGGAAATATCTGTCGTTCCTATCAACTATGGCAAGATTTCACAAGTATCCGGTCGCGGATTTGACGAGCTTTGCAATAGAGGCTCCGGCGATGTTCACAGCGGTCGCGTCAGCGGAGTTTTGGGCAAAACATTTTCATCGCTCGATAAGCACACACGCTAAGGGTGTCACTTTGATTAAAGACG
>JAFQZB010000140.1 GCA_017406175.1 Selenomonadaceae bacterium
AATTAAACCCGCATCGCCCACGCCGCGTATGTCGCCAACGCGATAATCTCCGCTCTCCAAGTAACCTTTAAGCGCACCTTGCATTTCCAGAACGTCATTAAAATTTATACTTTGAATCTCATCAAACGCGATGTAATCATAGTGAGCAACTAATCCATGCGTTTTCTTATTCATGTCATAAAACATTTTTGCACGAGTTACACTGCCTCCCGAAATTAACCAGCCATATTTACTGATTTTCGAGAAGACATAAGACTTGCCTGTTTCTTTTGGAGCAAGCTCTATTAAGTTTAATCTTTTTTCCACGAAAGGCAATAGCCGTGTGAGCATAGAAAATTTTTGACTTTGCGTCTTGAATCCCGAAGCATTATAATCAATCGCTCCTAAGAGAACTTCTGTCCATTCTTCAAGAGAAAAATTTTTTCGCGCCTCCTTGTAATAATCCACGTCGATTGTATACGGACAGAACGGCACGAAATCCGTAAGCTGAAAGATATTTTTATTTGTTCTTGAATCTTCATTGCAAGAAAGCTCAACGATTCCCCAAGATTCGGTCGGCGAAAGTAAATATTTGCTGTTTTTTTCTACAACGTTCCAATCAGCAACGGCTTCAGACTTTCTCTTTGGAAAAGAAAAATCCGGCAGACTGAAAAGAGCGCGACTATTGCCTGCGTCGAAGTCAATCTTAATTTTAGCCAAGAAACGAGCTGACTTTCCATAACGAAGCATGTTAATCATATACTCATTCCATTGTTCTTCTTTAGGAAGAATCTTTTTGATGTAGTTAGACATTTCCACTGTGTCAATATGTCCGTCTTCATCGGAAAAACGCATGACTAGCCAATCACGCATGAAGGACGGCAAACTTAATTCAGAAAAAAATTTTGTGTTGTCTGAAGATTTGTAGACGAGCATATCGCCGAAATGCTTTTTTAGTTTCAATTCTAAAACGTTAGTCAAAATTTCGTCGCCTCCTCGTCAGATGTCAAAGTCTTCATTATTGGCAATGCCTAGTTTAATTTTCTTCGCAGGCAATTTAGACTTAATTATTTGTTCTAAGATTTTTTCACACCGTTCAATCGTGATGATGGGAACCAAAATTTCTTCCAATGTTGCTCCGCCGTGAATTTCGCTACCTGGTGAACCTTTTTGAATGAATCGCGAATAATCCGCGAAAATTATTTTGCCGTCATACTCCAGAGCGGTCGGAAAAATTTTCTCATCGCTTGCCATCGCGTCGGCAAATCTGCCGCCTTTGTAAATTTGTCGTTCTTCTGCTGGAAAAGCATTATCGAATTTTGTTTGACGAGTGAACACTGCCAAACGACTTGTTCCGTGATCTGCGCAGAGAATTATTTTTTTATGCACATCAAGCGCACGTAGAATTTTTTCTTTGAGAGTCGCAAGGAATTCAAGTTCTCCCAAAATATTTTCGGGGTAAGTACGGCTTTCGTGCTTCATTGTATCGAGTTCGAGAACTTCGCCTGCAACGTTCTTACCCTGCAAAAAATCTTTGTTGTTTTCGGTAACAGAAGGCAGATTGCAACGACCGACCCGATATTTGACGGAAAATTTTTCCATGAGCAGTTCAAAATCTTCCGCTAAAAAATTCGTATACTCCGCGCCGAGACCGTCAACAAATAAAATAGCTGTATCGTTCGAATATTCTTCGCTGACAACTTGATTGCGTGATGCCAAAGCGTAGATGTTCTTGCTAGTGTTCTTCGCAATTTCCGTAACGCGCCGGTTAAAATCTTCCGTGAGATGATTTGTCACTTTAAGCCAACGATAGCGGCGGAAATATTCTGCTTGCTCCGACGTAAAAATTTCGTTGCTTGTGTCAGACATATACTTCGCAAGCGCAGGGAAAACCCGTTGTAAAATTTTTTGTACCGCGTCCAATTCATTGAATCTGAATCGTTGCAACGTCTCAAAAATCAAAAGACGTTCGACGTGAGAATTGTCCGTCAAAATTTTTAGCGCAAGTCGCTTGTCAGATTGACGAACACGTTCAAAAAAACTTTCAGGCGGAAGAATTTTCATCAGCGATAAAATTTCTTGTCTCTCTTCGCAAAGTTCGTCAAAGCCTTTTTCGTCAGCGCAAGAGAAAATCAGCTCGTAAATTTGAGTGATGAATTCTTCCAGCGAATTGGACGCCTTCGCGCAACTTGCCGCATATCCGGAGTTTTTAAGCTTACAGCGAAGCCACAACAACCATTTCTTAAAATTTTCACGCTCACCAAAATTTTTAAATGCGCTCGTGCCGAAACCGTCAACCGCCAATGCTTTGCAAAAAGCTTGTTCAAAATTCCCTGTCGTTGCAATCAGTTCAGCAAGATGTTGCCAATCTTCATCGCGTCCGAAAGTTCTTTTAAACTCGGAAGGCAAAGCGTAATGATGACGAAGCAAATCAAAGGCATTGGCAATAATCTTCACGTCGTCAAAAAATTTTTTATCCTGCAAGTGGACGGCATTTTCTGTGTACAAAGTCAGTGCCGCGTTCGGAGTCTTCTCCCAGTATTGTAAATAACGCTTAAAGTCGTCAACTTGTTCTCCACCAGTTTTAAATTGCATAGACTTTTGAATTATCGTCAGCGAATAATCGTCCGCCGTATCCGTCGAAGACAGCAGAACACATTCTCTTTGGCGCGGGTCAACGATTTTCAACGACAAGAAAAAACTTTTCAATCGATACATCAAAAAATAAATTCTGAACAAGTACGTTTCGCCTTTATACAAGTTCAGAAAACGTTTTATTTCCGGCTCCGCTTGTTCGGGATTTACGCGAAGATATTCCGACAACGGCAGGACACAAATATTTCGTGTTTCTTTTTGCAAGTCACTGCGTAATTTTCGCAGATTTGGAAAGGTATCATCGCCAACGCAATAGCTCGACAGATAAGTAAAATCCATCGTCAACGTGCTCAAAAGATTTTTCATCTCGAACCAGTCTAACAACGAATCAACGTTTATGAATCGTACAGGCGAAAAAGTTCTTTGTCCCTTGTTTAGTTGAAAAAATTTTTTAAGCTCGTCAAGACTTCCAAAAGTAATCATTGCGCTTACCTCAAGAGTTTTTCAAAACCCGAATGCCTAACAGCGTATCTCTGACGATAAGTTCTTCAAGATATTTTTGCGCTTCCTCAGCAGATAACTCATGAATTTTTTCGCGGACAGTAGGTAAAAATTTTTCCTGATAGTTTTTTTCTGCAAAGGCTCTAATCTGCGATTCGCAATTCTTCCTATTCGAGAACCAGGAATAGACGTTATTACCCAAATGTCGGCGTAGAATCTCGCGCAAATCTTCAGTGGTGATAACGACAGAATAATCTTCTCCGCAAAAATAATTCACAAACGCACGTTCACAAGATTTTTTATCGTCAAGACGCGCAAGTTTGTCACTGCGGATAAATTTTATAGCCGCGTCAAGTGCTACTTCATTTGTCAACTGTGATTTTTTGTTGAGTGCGGAAAAATAAGATTGAGCCTCATCAAGACAATCTTGAAACGCGCAAAGAATTGGAATTTCGTTTTGGATTGACCAGTCGGCGGGTGAAATCGTGCCTGTGACTTCGCGCCACGTTGCAAAAAATTTACTAGTCTTTTCATCTTGACGGAATTTTTGCAAGCGCGATTTCATCTGCAGAATAAAATCGTCGCGGGTCTTGAAAAATATTCCTACAGGGGCATCGTTAAAGAGTTTCTCGACAAGCTTTGAATCAATCGAAGCGTCGACGTGCACCGTCAAAGCTTTATTAAAATACTCGAATTGATTCTCGAAAAAGTTCGTGAATCTCTGCGCCGATTGATTGATTTGCTCAACCGCTTGTACAAAATTTTTTTCGGTGTTGTTGCGAAGAGCAGAAAAGGTTTGCAACAGGCTTTTCAAATCAGGCTGAAATTCTTCGACGATGGCGCGGGGAATTCTTATCGTGTTGAGCTTATCGCCAAGAGCGCGACAAGCTCCGGACAAATTTTTTTGCGGCGTGGAAAGCACAAAGTTAATCGCCTCAATCAAACACAACTCGTCAAAAAGATTATCAATCTGTCGATTCACGTCGTCAATCTTCCAAAGATATGCTGCGTCTTTTGAAAGCTTTTCATTGAGCCGCGAAAGATATTCGCCGTCAAGAAGCCTAAGCCGCCCAACGATTTTTTTAAGCTCCGGTTTATACTGCGCGATATAGTATGTCATACCCGTCTTAAAATTCTCTTCGAGCACAATATCTTTCAGCATATCGACGACAACGGGATTTTTATCGTAAATTGAAAAAATGTCGTCGGCAACTTTTGTCACGTCGCGACCTGCACGAGGATTTATAAATTCTTCAAGCAATGCC
>JAFQZB010000141.1 GCA_017406175.1 Selenomonadaceae bacterium
GGAAATTAAAAATATGTCGGAGCGGCTTGTAGAAATTTGCGAAGATAAGGTTCAGTCAATGAACGAGGCGCGGGAAAATGGCGAAGACATAGATGACGACATTTATTACAAGACGCTGAATGCATTGGCGAATGTTTATTACCTGTCTGGTCAGTATGATAAGGAATTGAAAGTTAGGCAAGAAGTCTGGAACTCGCTGGACGTTGATTCAGATGATGATTATATAGAAATCATGACGAACATAGCGGATAATTTCAAACGAGCCGGAATAGCAGAAGAATCTCAAGTCCGAGAATCTATTGCGGAGTATATCGGATTGGTAGATGCGACCAAAGAGCATTATTGGGATTGGGACTATTAATTAGGAGAATAAACATGGATTTTGAATCGGAATTGGAAACTTTGACTTCAAGTGAACTTTGCGAGAAGGGGAAGAATTATTTTTACGGCAGTGATGAAGTTCGCAAGGATTATGAGAAGGCAATAAAATGTTTTATCAGAGCCGCTGATTTAGGGAATGCCTTAGCAATGGAACGGGTTGGCTACATGTACAATTTGGGTTGCGGAGTCAAAGAAGATAAAACTGAGGCGTTGAAATGGTACAGACGGGCGGCGGAAATTGGTGATGTGAATTTGGAGAATCATTTTGCTTATTGTTTAGAAGACGGCGATGGGGTTGAGCAAAATATAGACGAGGCGATTTATTGGTTTCGCAGGTCAGCAGAGTTGGATAATAAAAAAGCAATGTTTGAGTTAGCCGCTCTCCTTTTTGAGTATAAGGGAAATAAAGCTGAGGCTATGGATTGGTTGATAAAATATAATGACGGCAATGAATTGGGAGCAAAGGCTTGTTTAGCGGGCATATACAGTTCTTGTCTTAAGGATAAGAAAAAGGCATTTGAATTGTATAAGGAAGTCTCCGAGCAAGGTGAAGATTGTTACTATATATTGGGTAAAATGTATTTGAAAGGTGAAGGCACTGAAAAAAATGTTCACGAGGCAATAAAATGGTTCGAGAAAGCATCCCAAATCGAAGTTATTAAAAATTTAAGTGATGAGTATTGTAAGTGGGATTCAATGCTCAAGATAGCTGAGATATATATTAGCTTGAAAGATGAGACAAAAGCACTGGAATGGCTGACGAAACGTAACGACGGTAATAGGCTTCAAGGAATGGGCGAGCTTGCGCATATTTACTACGGTGACGATGATTTTGAGTATGAAGACACGAGTTTGATAGACAAGGAAAAAGCCTTCGAGTGGTTTGAAAAGTTGTATGAGCTGAAGGACGGACATGGCACATATTATTTTGCTGAGATGTGGGAGCCGAAGTCTCGAAGTAAGGCACTGCAAATTTATAAAGACGGAGTAAAGTTCGGCAGTGAGCGTTGTTGCAAAAGAATCATTCAGCTTTATTTGGAGAGTGGAAATATTCCGGAAGCGGTAAGCTGGATAGTAAAGTATTTTGAAATGGCGGATGAAAAATTGTGCGCGAATCTGTGTCGGAATCCGTTTAAAGAGCTGAAACAAATAGCGAACTTTTTCATAGAGGCACCTTTGGAAGAATTGATTCAACTTTACGACGGCGATAGGGAATTGGCAGCAGATGCGATATATAATTTCGGTCGAGCTTGTGATAAAACTCTGGTTAATCTATACACAAGGCTGGAAATAATGTCGATAGTGGCGGATTTGCAGGGAGATAATTGTCCGCGTGAACTTATCGAAACACTGACAGGAAGCTATGAAAAAGTTTATCAAGAGGTCAGAGATAACGGTGTGTCAGACGAGATAGAAGGAGACGAATACGATCTTAGGCTGAGGAAATTACTTGACTCTGGTGAAAGCTCTTCTGAAGTTAAAAGCAAAGCTACAGAAAAAAGTTATCACGATGCAGAATATTACAAGGAGAAATTTCTTTACTTTAAGAGTAAGTTGATGATAATCGGAGTTTGAGGTATAATGTCAGAAAGAATGAGAGGAAGGAATAGCAATTATGTCACAAGCGATGTTGAATATACAGGTTGACGAGGGTTTGAAAAATCAATTTGATTTGTTGTGTTTGGAAATAGGAATGACGCCCGCATCGGTGATAAATAGGTTTGCAAAAGCAGTCGTCAAAAATAAAAAAGTGCTGATGGAAATTATTAACTCTGAAACGGAAATTACCAGTGACAGAGCATTACAAACTTTTTATGCTTTAAGAGAAGAAGCAAAAGAAAATGGCTTACAGGGGCTTACATTGGACGAAATAAATCAGGAGATTAATTCTGCGCGGCAGGATATGAAGGTGTAAATAGTGTTTGTAGTCATAGATAGTACAGGTCATGGAGTTGGCAACAGAAAGTGTTCCGACAAGAGTCGCGAATAATGACAGCGAGACAACTGATTGATATTTTAAATGGCACAGACAAAAAATAGCCCTCTTTGAACTCATAAGTAAAGAGGGATTTTTTATGCAAAAAAATGCACATTCGTGTTGGTATAATATGACGGAATCGGGTGTTTGATATGACAGAAGAAAATTTGAATGCAATGATTAGGGAAGTAATAATCCCGCAAATTAAGCCACAAAGTACACGGAATTCATACTTTAGAAAACAGGAAGACAAGCGTCGCTTAATGAGATTTATCCCAATTAAAAGATTGGAAAATATTGTATCAGATTTTTATAGTCAATTTGTGAGTTTAAGGTTTCCTAAACGAGAATGGTATTGGACAAATACGTACATAGGAGTGCGAGGTGGCGCGTTTGGATTGGTATATAGCGAATTTACAGGCAGAATAAAGAAAAATTCAAATTGTGTGGCAAAAAAAGATGTAAGAAGTAAAAGACTGATAAAGAAAATACAGCGACGGCAACCGCGCAAATGTAAGGTCGAAATTGCTAATGGCTCCGCGTATAAGAAAATTAAAATGAGAATACCTACAATAGGTTGAGGAAGTTTAGAAGTGACACTGGAAGATTTGGACGTAATGATTAGAGAAATAATAATTCCTCAAACGAAGCCTATAAGTACCGGCAATTCATACTTCAGGAAAATGGGAGAAAAGCGTCGTTGGGGAAGATTGATTAGGTCTGAATTGTTAAATAATCCTGCTCGTCATTTTTATAATCATCTTGCCGGTCAAAGTAATTCTTGGACTGTTGGGAATTATGGTTATGTGTATTTTTATTTTTATGGGCAATCAGGAATTTACACCGGAATCAATGGAGGCATTAGATACAACTCAATGACAGGCAGATTGAAGCTCTGTGCAAATTGTTTAGCTCGACGGAAAATCAAAACTAAGAGATTGATAAAGCGATTACAGCGACGAAATTCGCGCAGGTACAAGGGAACCATTGCTAACGGTTCAGGATATAAGAGACTTCACTTAAACTGTACATATTAAGGAGCAAGGTGTATGACACGGGAAGAACTCGATGCGGTGATCGTCAAGCTGATAGTTGCGCAATATAAACCTCGAAGTACGGGAAATTCTCATCATCGAAAGCGGTGGGAGAATCAGAGATATTGGCGACTTTGTACAGTCGGCGAGTCTTGTAAAATCGGAGTTATAAAATCTTGTAGAGAGAATTATTGGTCACCATGTTGTGAGAAATGTTATGGTCGCAGGGGATTGACAAGTTATGGAAAGGGTAGAGTGTATACTCGTAATTGCAAAAGTCGTTACAGGAAGTTTTCTACATCGAATTTTGATTGCAAGACGCTAAAAGTAGTAAAGCGAGTGGAATGTAGGACGCCGCGCAGATTTAAGGGAGATATTTCCAACGGTTCCGAATATAAGAGACTCCCCATGAAACATGCGCATTGAGGGGGAGAAAATTGTGACGCTTGAAGAACTTGATGCGGCAATAGCCGAGCTGATAATTCCACAGGAGAAAGCGAAAAGTACAGGCAACTCACATAAGCGCAAGCAGTGGGAAAATCGACGAAATTGGCGACGCTGTACAGTCGGTCAAACTTGTAAGCTTGGCGGACTAAAAGATTATGAGGAGCTTTATAAATTTTACGATAGATTTCCAGAATTTACTGGTTGGTTGACGTTTCCTGAAAGTCTGGACACAGGAGGCTTATCTTATCTTAATTATGACGAGAATAAACATCACTTTACATGGTATTCGTATCACAGTAAATATCATCGGAAAACGGCGGCTCGGCATGTTCGCAAATACAAAGGCGAAATTTCTAACGGCAGTATGTACAGGAAGATTTATGATTATGTGTATGCATGTTATTAAAATCGGAGGTTATTATGGATATTACAGTTACAGAGTTTGAAATTGGATTTGAGAATGTGGAAGGAGTAAAGATTCCGCCCAAATATGTGATAGATGTTAGAATAAGCGGAGTGACAGAATTTTGTATTATGATGAATGATGAAGAAAAACTCGGTGTATGGCTTAAAGCTAAAGATGCGAAAAGAGTTTTCATGGTGATAGATAAAGCTGTTAAAGGAAAAGTGATAACAAATTATGACGAGGAATTTTGGGAGAGAATTCTTAGTCATCCTGACATTACAGATATAAAAGTGAAATATTCGGACGGCACGGAAGAGAACATTTACGTAGCGTGGGAAGATGGCAATGCTGGTGGTGAAATAAATGCTCTGCAGGAACATTACTTTGATAACGAAGGAAATCTTGTAATAAAAATTGGCAAGTCTGGAGATGAATAAATGTTTGAGGTATTGGAAGAGAACAACCATCCTAAGTATGGCACGGAAATAACAAAAGGTCGGCGAGGCAATGGCTGGCGACGTTCAAAGACACGGCAACACAAGTTGGAACTCGGATATAAAAACACTCCGCATCGTCATATTTGGATAACAGGAGTCTTTTTTAATGAGGACAAGAATCGGCTGGTTTGGTTTAGTAATCTGTGGCACAGAAAGTTTTGGCGTATGATTTTCAATCGTCGCATTCGTCACATAAAAAATATCCCCGATTATAATTTTTATCGGAGATTATTTTATCTGGTGTTGAATTGCGACATGATAAGTCTGGGGTATCATGGGATAGTAAAACCTCGTCGGGAATATAAAGAAAAAGTTGTTACTACAAAGTATCATGAGAATCAAGTCAGACCGACGCGATTGAAGTGGGTATCAATGTATGGAAGAATTTAACAGGAGAAAGTTCGTGAAAGATTATAAATCGGCGGTAATAGCTAAGGGCTTACACGATAGAGAAGTCACAATAATTAAGTGCATAAAATTTGATGATAAGCAGGAAATCCAAGTGCTATTAAATGACGAAAGAAATGTAGATATTGAGATTGATTTGGAGAGCTTGATGATTAAAAATGCAGTTGATAATGAGGAGTGTGCGCACTCGTACAATACGGAGATAGGAACATTAGAGGCTTGTTGGTTGGCATTGCATGAAATTGATTATTTTGACTCAGAGCCGGAGATTGAAGTTATAGGAGAAATAGACACGCTCGGTTCTCCGTATGATGAAACGGATGATTCTGGTGTTATTTATTGAAAGCAGTGATGAAAAATTATTTTGAAGTGGAAGATGTGGAGGTAGTGGAACTTGTGGCATATAAGTTCAAAAAATTGCACATTGACTGTGATAAACTAATTGCAGTTGCAAAGGGGGTGATAAAATGGCAACTGCAATTAAGGGCGCAATAATAGCTGGAACAAAAGGAAGCACCGTCGATTATCATCGTAAGTGCGAATCTTGCGGCTACACTTCATCGAGCAAGTACAACACCGCGCATCTGGCTAATGTGTACCGCCACTCTTTTAGATGTCCGAAGTGCGGAAACAAACAGGATATTGAAATCAGAGCTTAGGCGGCTGACATCGAAAACGTACAGAAAATAATCGTCGTTGAAGTTCTTCGATTAACTTTGGCGACGATTGTTTTTGAAGGAGTAGAGGAGAGAATAAAATGGTATATGTAATTCCCGACACACATCTCGGACACGAAAACATTAAGAAGTACTGCAATCGACCGAATAAATTTGAGAATCTGATTGAAAAGAACTGGCAAGAAGTAATAACTGGAACTGATACAGTGATACATGTGGGCGACATCTCGTTTGATGAGAAGTGGATAGAGCGGCTCGGTAGTTGGAATGGCAAGAAAATTCTAGTCAGAGGCAACCACGACAAAAAGCCCTATGATTTTTATCTGTCTTGCGGATTTACGGCAGTGGTTGAAGAGCTGGTTATGGATATAAAAAACGTGGTGATGTTGTTCTCTCATCGTCCGCGCTTTGGTCACGACTACGATATAAATATCCACGGGCATCAGCACAATCTGGCAGTTTATGACGACAAGAGATTATACTTGCCGTTGTCTCTGGAACACATGGGTTATAAGCCGCTCGCACTGGACGATAACTTTATAAGTCGATTGAAACCTTTCATTATCAATAACAGACAGCCGACGTTGAAAGAAATGATGAGCATGGGGCAAGGAGCAATCGGGAAGCCGTCGGATAAAGATTTTTATGACGGTTTTGGCAAAGAAATTTTTACTCAGTCAAAGGCTCGGCTTAAAGAGTGTTATGAGATACTGGAGAATGCCCCGTATAATTCTATGCAGTTTAGGTATCGACTCTGGCGCAATGCGATTCGCTACATTGAAGGCAAAATCAGTAAGCAAGAGTTTTTGGATGTAATAAGAAAATTTTTGTGAATAATAATTTAAAAATAAAAAATGCCCTTAACAGGGCATAATTTTTTAGTCCGTGTAATCTTCATTATGTAACCGATTCATTTTTTCTTCGAGATGACGCATTACAGACGAAAGTTCGGCATGAATTGGTTTTAAATCAAGCAAGTCCGTTTTTGTTATGAGTTCCCAAAGAGCTTGAATTTGAGGCACTTGAAAATACATGGCAGTAAGTGTATTTTCTGTTGCTTCTTCAAGGGTACTGATGTCGATACCGGTAGTGCGTTCTTCTTTGTTATTAGTGTCGGTAGATTCTGATTCGAGGGCAGTGTTGTTATTGGGTTCCGAAGTTTCCAGAGTTGTGGTTTCCTCATTAATGGAGGACGTTTCTATAACAGGCGTTTGGGAGGCTTTGTTTTGATTCCACTCTTTGACTGATTTTTGAATTTCTCTTGCAGATTGTGTTTCAATAGGACGACCATTTTCGACTTGTTTTTCTACAAATTTTTCTTCGTCGCCTTCAGGTAAAGCAAGCATTTTTATCAATGTTGATGTTGGCAAAAGCGAAAACGTTTTCGTATTTCCGAAACGCTCTGCTAATGCCATGAAGTTTTGAGCTGTGCGTATACTCCAGTTAAATTCGGATTTAAGCCAATCAGTCCAGCTACCGTGTCCGATTTGTTTTTTTGCGGCGATAAGTTCAAAGCCGATGTCGATGAAGCCCTGTGTTACATTGGCAGTAAGTTGACGTATACGATTTGCGCGTTCTTCGAGTGTTACTACATCTTCATCGATATTGCTTACAGACGGCTTATCGACAATGAGGTCAAGTTCGCTCATGAATCATCAATCCTTTCTAAACAGTATCATTATTTTTCGTTGGCAAATTTAGTTTGTAATACACGTTGGTCACAGATTTTATTATACATTGTAGTTAATGATTTGCCAATAACTATAGAGTTGAAACAGAAATTTGACTTTGTGATAAGAGATTACTTAAAAAGAATTTCAAGCATGGCGGTTAATTTTTGACGCTCGTTATTGGTGGGAAATTTGCCAAATATGGAGTAGTTGCCAGTTTCGAGAAAAGATTGCAAGTCGACTAATTCATTATCTGTAAGTACTTGATTATCCAGCAGATAGTCGACTGTAACATCAAAAAAGTTGGCGATAAGTTTTAAAGTAGTCAGATTAGGTTGAGTTTCTCCAGATTCGTATCGACAATAAGTAGAAGTAGGCAATCCTAATCGTTTGCAAATGTCTTTTTGAGAAAGTTCCTGATGTTCTCGGAGGTACTTAAGCTTTTCGTGGAACAATATCATCACCCTGTGAATAATGGTAATGCCAAGAAAAGCTTTTATTCCTGTTATGGGATTTATGATTGACAATTCCACAAATGAAACATATAATGACAGCAAGGCATTTAAAAAGTTATTGAACAAAAAAATGTACATTGGCTTTGGTACACTTGATGTATCAAAGAACGAAGGAGAATGTACGATGTTGGTAAAAAGTGGATTTGAAGGAATAGCCCATTTCATGAATCATCCGGAAATGTTGCCTTATGTCGGTGGTGAGGTTTTATTTGTCGACGAGTGCACTCATCTTCCGGATAATTTTTTTGCAGACAAAGCAGATGTCTTTAAGAGCTGGTATGACGAGCCGACCCCGAAAATGATTGAGGGCTTGTCTGAGGAAGAATGGCGAATGGCTAAGGTTTATTTTGATGTTCGTCAAAACGTTCATCGGAATTACGACAAATATGCCCAGCCAGAGTCACCGAGACTTTTAGAAGAAGTTACAAAGTTGTACAGCGAGATTGTCGATAAGACCTTCAAAAAATACATAAATTATCGGCATATGTATTCCTGTTACTCTTACGACATGCAACACATGGATATTTGTCACGCAATGGGATATTTAGAGTATGATTTAGAGCAAGATACTCGTGAGCGGTTTAGAGCTTGCAGTTATTGTACATATTACCAGAGACCGAATCTGACTATAGGGAAATTTCAAGAGATTATGCCAGACGAAGATAAATATTCCTTTGAAATTTTCATGCAGATATTGGAAGTCATAAAGCCGAGATTAGTAATCGTACTTTCAACTAAAGCATCGGAATCTATTAAAAATCGGTTGTCTGGCAAATTGCCATATAAGATTTTGTATTTCAATTCAGCCATTCCACAGGAGTGGAATAAAAATGAACTTCAGAGTTTTAAGACAGCAGTCCGAGCTATTTTCAAGGAGCGAGCAGAATTCCATTTGAAGAACTGGCTTAGAGCGACAGAAAAAGAAGATGAATATTTTACTTCTGCAATAGATGAATTGCTCTTGGGAGCCAGATTTGAGAATCATAAATCGCTTGAGGGTCTGGATAAATTGATAGCAACCAATGTGCGAGAATTAATAGCTAAAAATCCGACTGGTAATGAGAAGAAGGCTTGGTTTAATTGCTATCCGCTGGAAGTTGGCACGACTAAAATTTTTCCTTTGTTCCTTGCAATATGTCGCGGTGACGAGCAATTAGAAACTGTATTTGACAAAATGCTTGAACAAGCTCAGAAAATTGTGGAGACTTATCCTGAAGGTAAATTAGTTAAGAGAAATATTGTTTTACTCACTGATAAGTGGGACAAGGATATTTTTAAGAGCTATAAGAGTAAATTTTTGGAGTATGAAGGTCTGATACACTTCGTTTTCGGCTGGATAAAAGAATCGGAAGTAAAGACGATAAAGGACAACTAAAAATGTTTATAGATTTGCATATTCACAGTACAGCATCTGACGGAACAGACACTCCTGAAGAGATAGCTGAAAAAATTACTCAGTATTCTGGAATAAAAATTTTTGCTCTTACTGACCACGACACTATAGCCGGAATTGAAAAGTTACCAGCGACCTTTCCTGATAAAACTTTCTTTATCAATGGTGTGGAATTTTCTTGCAAGATAGCAGATGGAGCTAAGTGTCATATTCTGGCATACTACTTCGATACCGCCAATGAAGCGTTTCAGCAACTCCTTAGCAAAGGCAATGAGCTGAGAAAAGTTCAGTTAGACCTTCGTCTGAAGTATCTTAGCAAGAAATACAACATAACTTTTTCAGAAAGCGATATAGCTGAAATATGTCAGTCGACTGTTGTCGGCAAACCTCATATCGTCAACTTTGTTTCTGGTAAGTTTGGCATTGACAAAGAAAGTCTCTATAAACACCTGCGGAAATGCTACGTGGGCGATGCCCGACAAGATGCGACGACTGTTATCAAATCCATTAAAGAATCAGGCGGAATATCAGTCTGGGCACATCCGCTCGGCGGAGAAGGAGAACCTTTACTTTCAAAGGATAAATTTAAGATTCGACTTAAAGAACTCTGTGACTTGGGAATACAAGGTCTGGAGTGTTACTATTCTCGCTATACAAATGAACAGGAAAATTTCTTAGCTCAATCTGCACGGGAAAATAATCTATTAATTAGTGGCGGCAGTGATTATCACGGTTTGAATAAAACTATTGCACTTGGTGAGCTGGGGGCTGAATTACCCGATATTAAATTTAATCAGCTGACTATCCTGCAGAGGTTAGTTGAAAATAACATAAATATTCCGTCGGAGTTACCGATATTGGAGCTTATGAATCATGTCGGTACCGTTCTTTAAAACCCTGAACATTACTCCGATGACTTTTACTTCAGTGGAGGTGATTATTGAAAAAATTTAATGGCGTCGGGAAGTACAATTAAATGTTAAAAATAAAGGAAGTGAATTAGCATGGGCTATGAGACGCCTATATCCGTCAAGGAATTGGTTGAAGGTATAAACAGAAAATATTATCTGCCTTCGATTCAGCGTGAGTTTGTTTGGGACACCGACCGCATTGCAAAGCTTTTCGACAGCTTAATGCAAGGGTTTCCTATCGGCTCGTTTCTTTTTTGGGAAGTTCCAAAAGATAAAATTGAGGAATTTAGTTTTTATAAATTTATGGAAACGTTCCATGCTTTGAACGATACGCATAATAAACCTGCGCATTTGCTTGCAAGTGATTTCCCCATTACGGCGATTTTGGACGGTCAACAGCGCATGACATCGCTTTACATCGGGTTGATAGGCACTTACGCAGAAAAACTTAAATACAAGCGTAAAAACGACGGAACTGCCTATCCTAATAAAAAGTTGTACCTTAATCTGATGAATAAGTTAGACGCCAACACATCTGACAATAAACTAGAACTTACTTACGCTTTTAAATTCTTGGAGCCTTCCGTTGTTGAAAAGGCAAATAAGTCTGACAAAGAACACTGGTTCGAGGTCGGAAAGATTTTGAAGCCTGAATTTGATGATCCTTATGGCATCATTTGCTATCTTGCTGAAAATAATTTAACTAACTATACGCATGCAGGCAAAATTCTTTCCGAGCTTAAGAAGAATATTTGGGATAATAAACCAATTAGTTTTTACCTAGAAAAGAGCACCGATCTGAATACGGTCGTCAACATTTTCATTCGAGTAAACAGCGGCGGTTTGGTTCTCAGCCATTCTGATTTACTCTTGTCCTTCGCCACTGCGCAACTTCACGGCGTTCAAGATTTTCGCGGCGATATTTACAATTTCGTCGACAAGGTGTTAAACAATATTGGCGGCTCAAATAATTTTGCCTTCGACAAAGATTTTGTTCTAAAAGCAATTTTGGTTTTGTCCGATTTGAATGTAAAGTTTAACCCAGACAATTTTAAACGCGATAACATGCTCACAATACACGATCGTTGGTATGACGTAACCGAAGCTATAGAACAAGCCGTTGGTTTAATCAGTTCTTACGGATTCAACAAAACCAATATGGTCTCTGCCAATGTCGTGATTCCGATTGCCTATTATATCTTGAAAAAAGGCAACAACTCGGCTCTCGACGAAAATGACAGAAAAATTATCCGTCGATGGTTTGTCGTCGCCTCTCTCGGTGGGGTCTTCAGTTCAAGTACAGACACCGTCTTAACAAGTTTGCGCGACGTTATCATAAAAAATAACAACACTTCCTTCCCTGCTCAAAAAATGCTCCTTGATAAAAATGCCCTTTCCATCGACAATTTAATAAATGCCATTCTCAACACGGAGTACAAAGACAAGTCAATAACGATGGCAATGTCCATTCTTTACCCCCATATAAACTTGGCGAATAACTATCACATAGACCACATATTCCCACAGAGTAAATTTAAGAAAAAATTTTTTACCGAGAAAAATATCACCGACATCGTCTTCTACATGGATAACCTCAACTCGTTCGCTAACCTGCAACTCTTACCAGCAACTCAAAATCAATCAAAAAATGACAAGTTCTTCGACGAGTGGCTTGAAGAAATGAGCCCTGCAGACCGCGAAGCCTACATGAAAGAACATTACATTCCGACCGACATCGATTTATCTTTCGGTAACTTTAAAGAATTTATTCAGAGACGCGAAGAATTAATTCGGCAACGTTTAACCGAAAATCTTAAATCGTGGAATATTTTTGCTTAAGCGTTAAAGTATTACTCGTATCAAAAAGCACCTGTCAGATTTTTTTAGAGCAGGTGCTATTTTTTGGGAGAAAAAAATGGACAATAATTATATTTTGGTTTTAACAGTACAAGAATGTGGCGAAGAAAAAGATTCTCTCGTTATGGCTTCATTAGATGTAAATAAACTCATTGAAAAATTAAACTATTACATTACGAATAAAGAAAAATTTTTCCTCGATATTTGGGATGAAATAGACTACGGTTATGACATGAATGATATTGACGAGTGGGAATTTGTCAAAGCTACAGAAATGCCCGATGCTAAAGCAAATACAATCCTCGGCATAAAAGCCGCCTTCGATTACGAAATGAAATTATATGCTTTTCCAATCAATAACGATGACCCACGACATATTGATTTTGAAGCATCTGGAAAATTTGCCAAAAAAATAAAAGCTGAGATTTTATGTTAGAAGGGGTTAAGGCTCGTTTAATAGGCGAGCCTTTTTTATTACTTAAAATAAAGTACTGCGTTTTAAATATAAAGATTTATTAAATTTTAATTTACGAATCTATTGACAAGTAATTAAATAGATGTTACAATAGCATCGAAGTTAGTTAAGGAAAAAATTTTAAATATCCCAACAAAGAATGGTGAAATGTGATGGGAAGACGACCGAAAACACGTTTATCAGATAAATACAGCGTAAGCAAACCCAATCTGGAAAAAGTCTCTGAATACCTCAGTAAATTCATAGGCAAGGGTCGTTCCGCAAGTGAGTATGCTAATACATGTGGATGCACGCCAGCTACTATCTCGAATATTAAAAATGGTCGGCAAAAAAAAATTAATCCGGAATTAGCAATGGCTCTTTGGAAAAATCGTGACTTAGATTGCGATATAACTGAAGAAGAATTCTTTCAAGCTTGCGGTCTTATTTTAAAAGATTCAGCGGAAACAACAGGCGAATATGAAAAAACTACTGATGAGTATATCTACAGAGCTAATAATCGAGACAATGAGAAATTAAACTACTTAGTAAGAATCACGATACTAGACCGATTGTTATCTGGAAAATTTTCCATTGAGAAAGTTTTTAACGGCTATATGGCAGAAGACTGTTTCAGACGTAAAATTTTGTTTGAAATTTTGATAGCAAGTAATGCACTCGAAAGTTATGGTTTCAAATGGGCTATAAAAGTTATGTCCAATTCCGATGATTACAATGTAGTCGAGCATTTTCTTGAAAAGTTGTTTGCAAAAATTTATGCTCAGAAGAACGACGCTGAAAAAATTAAATTTTCCGTCGTAATTTTCAACGAAAAAATTTTTAACTACGTGAAGAAAGAATGCCAAGATATATATCTACCGTCTTATGTATCACTGATACTTATAGACGAAAATAGCCAAACCATTAAAGATGAATACATATTAAACTTCAAAAATTCAGATGAACATATTGATTCTGTATTGACTCAGGAAGCGTATTCGCAACTCGATTTTGAAATCAAAGAAGGCGATGCCATTAGTTGAGTAGTTAATCTTTAAGATTAACCCAAAACGTATCCGATTACGTTTTGGGTATACAGGACTGTAACTTAAAAGGAGGACATTTTATGCCAGCAAAAATTATCTCTGCATTTAACGGTAAAGGGGGAGCGGGAAAAACTACTCTTGTCACAAATATCAACGCTCATATGAAAACAAAGGAATTAAAAATTTTAGTAATTGATACTGACCCACAAAGAAATTTATATGGTATAAATGCACCAGATTTTGTTCATTATGAACCAAGTCTATTTAACATCATGAAGAAGGAGATAAGCATAAAAAAAGTAATTCAGCAAACTGATGGCTATCATCTAATTCCAACGAGCGACAACCAAAATGACTTAAACACCTCGATTAATGATTTGACCGCATTAAAAAATTCATTGGAAGAAATTCAAGACGAATACGATATTATCTTAATTGATAATTCTCCAGCATTTACACCTTTAACCTATAGTAGTTTGTTATCGAGTCAGTATATTTTATCACCATGTCAGGTTACCAATGAGTGTTTGGATGCTGTCCTAGACCTAATGGCATTAGTCAATAGTGATGACTTCAAAAATATAAATCCTAATTTTAAAGGTGTGGGCGTTTTCTTCTCACAATACAACCTTGCATCTAAAAGACAAAGCATTATAAATCGTAGCATTGTAGATAACTTTAGAAGAATGTCTAGGATATTCGGCTTTAAAATATTCTCGACGAGCATTCCAAAGAATGTGGATGTAAATGCGGCTTCGGCTCATCACAAAGACATTTTCCAATACAAAGAAAAATCTCCAGCTGCCACAGCTTATAAACAATTAACCGATGAAATTATAACATTCATAAATATGGGAGGCGAATAATAATATGTCTATAAATCACGGAATGGCTTTACAAACAGTTAGTAATCAAAACATGATAGCTCCTGCAGATGAAAGTAGTTGGCAAACTGTTATTCAAAGTAATTTGCCGGACACTTCGAGCGAACTCTCTAAATTACTAGTTTGGAGCACTGCTAAAATAGACTACTTGAAAAATTGTCTTCAACATTTAGACAGACTAGATAATTTAGGCACCACATACTCAGCTTTGAAAAAAGAAGCTAGGTATACAGAAGAAGTTATTATCCGCATTGAGTTAAAACTAGGGACATTGATAGCTCAAATTCCAAAAGCTACCTCTTACAATAATGTCAGTGGTAAAGAAAAAACAGAAACCCAAAACGTAAGCGGTAACGATTTGGGTGAAAGCAACGATGAAAAACATCAAAAGAAAAGTGACCAAATAAAAAATCTCGGCTTATCACAAAAACAAGCAGAGATTTTCCAGAAAATGGCTAAACATAAAACCGTGGTTGAACAAATTATAGAAGAATTTCGTGACAAAGAAAAAATTATTACTCGTAGTTCAGTTCTAAAAAAAATCAAATCTCTTCAATCAAGCGAAAATCAGAATCAATACACACTAAATGAAACTCCAAAGATAATAAAGGGTAATATAGCGGATTTTCAACCAGAATCGAAGTACAAATTAATTATAACCGTTCCGCCCACTTCAGTTGCATTGTCCGCAAATGAATGGATGCCACATCTACTCAGCAATATAAGTGACGAAGGTTGCGCTTATATCTTTGTCGACAATACTCCAGAGATATTAAAGTCATACCTTAATGCAAAAAC
>JAFQZB010000142.1 GCA_017406175.1 Selenomonadaceae bacterium
CAGCCTTCCAAGCTGATCACGTGGGTTCGATTCCCATCACCCGCTCCAAAAAGCCGGGGTGGCGGAACTGGCAGACGCACGGGACTTAAAATCCTGCGAGAGTAAAATCTCGTACCGGTTCGATTCCGGTCCTCGGCACCAGTTTTTTTAAGGAGTGAGCATTAATGTCGGTTTATCTTGTAGCGTTTCAACTTGACGAAGATAATGTAGAAAATCAAAATTATGACGATTTCCTTGAAGCATTAGAAGAATATGACGGCTATTGCCAGATTTTTGATAATCTGTGGTTCGTTTGTTCTGATGATTCGGCTGATGATGTTCACGAAGATTTGGTTCAATATCTTTACGATGGAGATTTTATTCTTATCACAGAAATGGGCGATGACTACCGCGGCTTTTTGCCCGAAAACGTCGTCGATTGGTTGAACGAAAATATTTGAGGATGTGCGGTAGTGGCGGAATGGCAGACGCGCTAGCTTCAGGCGCTAGTGGGGGCAACCCCGTGGAGGTTCAAGTCCTCTCTGCCGCACCAGTTTAACTTCTTCGATCGGAAAGGTGAGTTTAATGGACAACTACGAAATTTTTAAGGACTTCTTGGACAAGAACAACACTCGTTACAGTGAGGAAACTCTTGTTAAAAGTGGCGAGCGTTTCTTCCGCCTTCCCCAAAAGTTAAAAAGCGGCGGTTTTGTAGACATCTTGGTTGTTTTCGCGGAGAAGAACATTAAAATCCGGATTTTCGGTATCGCGACGATTGAAGAAGAAGAAAAGAAGATTGCTTGCTACAAACTCTTTAATGAGTTGTCGGCGCAGTATAATTTCTTTAGGATTTACATTCACCCGAACGGCGATATTAGCTTGGAAGGCGATGTGGTTCTGGGTGTTGTCGAAGGCGAATTCCAGCCCAAAGCTTTAATGGGTTTCGTTATCGCGGCAATAAATCTCTTGGAGAAATCCTACAAAGATATAATGAAGATTCAATGGGCTTAAGATAGTAATGCGGTCGTGGCGGAATAGGCAGACGCGCTGCTTTGAGGGGGCAGTCCTCGTCCGGGGGTATGAGTTCAAGTCTCATCGACCGCACCATAAATAAATTCGTAAGCGGTTGTGGTGGAATAGGCAGACACGCTGCTTTGAGGGGGCAGTGCTCACAAGGCGTATGAGTTCAAGTCTCATCAACCGCACCAATAAGAAAATTCAAGCGCGAGGATTCGTCCCCGCGCTTTTGCGTTAGGAGGCTCTGTCTTGAGTGAAATCTTTTCTGACTCGGCTCGCGGCAATTTCCCAAAGTCTCAAGCTGAATTGTCTGCGCGGCTAAAGGGTATCGATACCTGCATTAATAATGATGAAAACCTTCAAGAAGTCAGCATCGAGTTCTGCAAGCGGGCATTCCGATTGCTTGCGGATTGCCGCTTGATAACAGAAGAGATTGTCCGCTTCTTGGGTAGTGCTGAGGCTTGCAAAAGTTACGACCAGCAGTTGAAGTTCCCTTACAATAGCTCCGAGGGCGTCTTGCGAAAAGTAAAGCATTCCGATGACATTTACGACGCGAAGGGCATTCAGCGGTTCTATCGTGATAGCAATATGTGCGTCCTTTGCGGCGGAAGGGAATACTTAATCGCGAATAATTGGTTTGGCGACCCTTCAGAGAGCGGCGGGCTTCCGTCCAATAGAAGAGCCTTTTATAACTGGTTAGCCGCGAAGACATCAGCCCTTATGAACCAATAAAATTACCCCTGCCAAATGCGACAGGGGCTTTTTCTTTGTAAAGACAAGTTCAGTACTCGCCAGCGACTTCGATAAAGCCGAATTTGTCTTCGACCTCGCCGACGTGCAAGCCTTCGATATAGTCGTACATCTTCTGCGCGAAGGCTCCAATCTTGCCATCGCCGATGACGTAATCTTTCTCTTTGTAGCGCAGGACGCCGACCGGAGAAATAACAGCCGCCGTGCCGGAGCCGAAGACCTCTTCTAAGCGTCCGTCCTCGTGCGCGGCAATAATCTCGTCGATTGAAATCCTGCGTTCGACGACCGGAACGTCCCAAGCCTTAGCGACTTGATTAACCGTGCGGCGCGTGATGCCGTCAAGAATTGAAGTCTGAATCTGCGGAGACGGGGAGACAATCTCGCCGCTAATCTTGAACAGGATATTCATCGAGCCGACTTCCTCAATATATTTGCGTTCGACGCCGTCAAGCCAAAGCACCTGGTCAAAGCCAATTTCATGAGCCGCAAGTCCCGCGTGAAGGCTCGCCGCGTAATTGGCAGGAGTTTTAGCCGCACCCAGACCGCCACGCACTGCGCGAACGTATTTATCCTCGACGAGAATTTTGACGGGCGCAAAGCCATGAGCATAATACGCGGCGACCGGCGACAAGATTATCATGAACTTGTACTTCTTGCTGACGCTGACGCCTAAGACCTCATCGGTTGCGAAGACGAACGGACGGATATAAAGGCTCTGCCCCTTCTCCTTAGGTATCCAGTCCTTTTCAATGTCGATAAGCTTCATCAAGCCCGCGTGAATCACGTCGAAGGGCAATTCGGGAATGTCGAGGATTTTAGCCGAGCGGTTAAGGCGGTTAAGATGATCCTTCGCACGGAAGACGACAGCTTTATTGCCCTGACGATAAGCCTTGAGACCCTCGAAGATAGCTTGCCCGTAATGGAGCGTGGCGTTGGCGGGGTCGAGCAAAATTTTTTCGTGCGGAACAATGCGGGCGTCGTGCCAGCCCTGCGCGGTGTCGTAGTCCATGACGAACATATAATCCGTAAAGTGCGTGCCGAATCCGATTTTGCTAACGTCGGGCTTAGCCTTGAGCTTTTTGGTTTCGACGAATTTGATTTCCATAGAGAGACCTCCTAAAGTTTATTCGTTGATGATTTTGCATTGGCAGTTGCGCATAACGTCGAGGGCTTTTTGATGAGCTTCGGGCGTGGAACCGGCACAACACGCCGCGTCGATTTGGATGCGCTGTTCGGGATAAAACGCCTTGATTAGAAGTGCATTCGACACGACGCAAATATCAGTACACACGCCCGCAAACTCGACGACTTCATAGGGCTTGATAAGGGACGGCAGACGCGTCGACCCGAAGGCTTTTTTCTCGATAACTGCCTTGGCACGCGCCGTGAACTTTTGCAGTTCAGGGACAATCTGCCAGCCCTCAGTTTTCTTTATGCAGTGCTTAATGGGCAAGTTCCTGCCCTCCTGCGTGTCAAGGTTGTTATCGGCGTGCGTGTCTTGCGTGAAGATTGAATCGACCGCGCCTTCCTCTACGATTGCTTCCAACTTTTTCACGAGCCGCGGGAGCATTGCCCTTGCCTCGTTTGTGCCGAGCGGTCCCGTCACGAAATCGTTTTGCATGTCGATGATTATCAAAGCTTTTGCCATTAACCTAACCTCCTAATTTTAATCCGACGGCACAAGCAATTAAGCCCGCGCCGACGCTGATGATTACATTAGCCGCCGCTGAAAAAATTTGACCGCCCTGAATCAAAGCTAACGTTTCGGCGGAGAAACTTGAAAACGTCGTAAAGCCACCTAAGAACCCCACCGCGACGAACAAGCGCACAGATTCATAACGCCCCGCCAAAAGTCCAACGACTAATCCCATAAGCAAGCTACCGAAGAAATTAGCCGCGAGCGTTCCTAGTGGAAAGTTGCCGAGCTTACCCGCAAATGCAGTCGTCACGAGGAACCGCGACACCGCTCCGAGTCCGCCGCCGATGAATACAAGTATAAGTTTTGTCATGCGCCCTCCTAACCCTGCGCGGGGCTTGTTGTTGAATTCTTCAAGCTGTATAATGCGGCAGTAAAATTTTTCTGTGAGGTGTTTGATTATGTGTCAGGAATGCGGTTGCGGTTCGGGCGGCGGTAATACCCGCTTGCAGTTCGTCGCTAAAGGTTACACTGCCGAGAATGCGGCGGCTGTCGAAAAGACTTTGCTTGGTTTGGCGGGCGTGCTTTACGTCCACATTCACGCGCACGACGGCGAAACGACCATTGACTACAACCCAGCGAAGACTAAGCTCCGCGAAATTCTCGGCGTCTTCGATAATCACGGCGTCGAGGCTGATATTTAGTACAAAGCCTTTTCGGCGGCGACTGTAGTTTGCGAACCGTGCCCCGTGTATAAAACAGTTTCATCGGGCAGGGCGAATACCACATCCCTAATCGTCGTCATCAAGTCACGATAACTGCCGCCGGGCAAATCCGTCCGTCCGTAGCTTCCGCAAAAAATCGTATCGCCAACGAACGCGACGCCCGCCCTTGAGCTGTAGTAAATCGCGCCGTCGAGCGTGTGACCTTTCGCGGGAAGGAGCTTAACGCTAAAGTCGGGGTTGGCAGTCAAAGAAATTTCCGCGCTGTCCTCAAGGCAAGTCACGTCGTCAAGGACAATCGGCTCACCGACGAACGCCGAACAATTTATCGCGGGGTCTTTAGCGTAATAGTCACCGCCCTTGCTCATGCACACGGGAATTTTCAAAGCGCATTGAATCTCGTTGACGGCTCCGATATGGTCGAAGTGCCCATGAGTCAGCAAAATCTTTTCTATCGTCCAGCCACTGTCGCTGATGACCTTCAAGAGTTCGTCAGCCTGTGCGCCGGGGTCGATTAAGAATCCGTGCCGCGTCTCGTCGTCGATAAAGAAATGGGCGTTCTCCTCGATTACGCCGAATACTTCCATAGTGTGAACCATCTTACTTGCTCCTTTGCTACGCGTCCTAGTCGGCGCGTTTTATTTTATCTTCGCGGCAATCTTCTTTAGCGTGCTCAAGTCCTGTCGGCTCAAGGCGGCGTTGTCCTGTTGAGTTTCAAGCCACTCGAAGATTTTCGTAAACGTCGAATTAATCTTCTCCAAATCTTTGACGTAAGCGGGATTCTCCAATATCTGCCTAATCAGTTGCAAAAGCTCTAAGGTGTTTTGGAGGCTCTCCTTGTTCGTCTCGGCTAGCGTGTTAATCGTCTCAAATTCTTTCTCAAGCGTCCGATTAAGCGCGGAAGAATTTTCTTCGAGGCTAGCGGCGGACGATTGAATATCTTTGGCGCACTCGGTTAGCTGTGTCAGGTTGTCAAGCTCGGCGAGGCGCACGCGGATAACTTCCATGTTCTCTTGAATGAGTTTGGCGGCTTCGTTTACGGAATTCATTGCCGTGATATTCGCTTCGGAAGTTTCGATAACTTTGCTACGGAGCTGTTGGAATTGAATTTCCATGCGCTGATGGTCTTCTTCAACGGACTGCGCCGCCTTGACAAAAGCCCGCCGCAGACTTATCGCCGCCAAAAGTGCACTGCCCGCACCGATTAACCAGCCAAAAATGTCATCGACCTTCAAAATCGCGCCCAAGCTTATCAAGGCGAAGAACAATGCGCCCGCGTAGCAATTCTCACTTCCGTTCATCGCACAGCCTCCGATAAAAAACTTTCCGCGATTGTAGCACTAAATCATTTTCGTTGCAAGGTTGCCGCCTTGACAGAGCCTAGCCGCTGTGCTAAACTTTGCCGCGTTAAGCAGGAGCCTGTGCTTCTCACCCGTCGACCTTGAATGAGTTGACGCGGTTGCAAGAAAGTTTTTTGGTGAGAAACGCGGGTGGCTTACAGGCCGCCTTTAATTTTTTCTGACGCGCCGCAGGAGGTGTATTTCAAATTAGCAGAGACAGTTTGAGAATCAATGATGAGATTCGTATTCGCGAAGTGAGAGTGACCGACGCGAACGGCGAACAACTCGGCATCATGCCCACGCGGGAGGCATTGCGTCTCGCCGAGGAAAATCACCTTGACTTAGTTGAGGTCGCGCCCAAAGCAAGACCGCCCGTCTGTCGAATCATGGACTTCGGCAAGTATCGTTATGAACAGCAAAAGCGCGAGAAGGAAGTTCGCAAGAAGCAGAAGATCATCACGATTAAGGAAGTCAAGCTCCGCCCGAATATCGAACAGCACGACTTTGAAGTTAAACTCAAAAGTGCGCAACGCTTTATCGAAGAGGGCAACAAAGTCAAGGTTACGATAATGTTCCGTGGGCGCGAGCTGTCGCATCCGGAACTGGGCGAAGAGATTTTAACCAAACTTGCCAAAGCTCTTGAAGAGGTCGTGACCGTCGAGCGTGCCGCCAAGCTTGAGGGCAAGAACATGACGATGATTCTCTCTCCTAAGGCACAAAAGGCGCAAAAGACTAAGAAACAATCTACAAAAGGAGGGGACAACGTTGCCCAAAATCAAAACCCACAGAGCGACAGCTAAACGCTTTCACGTGACCGGTAGCGGCGAATTCAAACGCAACAAAGCATACAAGAGCCACATCTTGGAAAAGAAAACTCGCAAGCGCAAGAGAAATCTCCGCAAGGCGACGCTCGCTTCGGCGGCGGATCGTGCACGCGTCAGGGAAATGCTTCCCTACGCCTGAGCTAGGGAATTAGGGAAAAAGGGAATTAGGTTAATAGTAACTATTTCCCTAATGACCTAATGACCTAATGACCTATTAACCTAAACAAGGAGGAGATTATCTTGCCAAGAGTAAAAACCGGCGTTACAGCCCACAGACGCCATAAAAAAATCCTAAAGCTCGCCAAAGGTTATCGCGGCGCGAGGAGCAAGCAGTTTAAAAAAGCCAACGAATCAATCATGAAGGCGGGACAATACGCCCACCGCGACCGCCGAGTCAAGAAGCGCGAATTCCGCCGCCTGTGGATTGCCCGTATCAATGCGGCGGCTCGTATTAACGGCATTTCCTACAGCAAGCTCATCTGCGGTTTGACTAAGGCAGGCGTCGCCGTCGATAGAAAGATGATGGCTGACCTTGCAATAAACGACGCGGCGGCCTTTGAAAAGCTCGTCGCCGTTGCCAAAGAAAATATCTGACACGTTACGCAAAAAAATTAGCGGCTGACTTATCGTCGGTCGCTTTTAGTTTTGCCAAAGACTTTCGAGCTGCTGTTTAATCTTAGCCTCTGCACCCTGCGTCGTCGGTTCGTAGTAGCGTGTGGAGATTTTTTTATCGGGCAAATATTGCTGGCGGACGAAATGATTTGGGAAGTCGTGCGGATACTTATAGCCGACGCCGTGCCCGAACGCCTTCGCGCCTTTGTAGTGAGTGTCGCGCAGATGTTTTGGAACGTCGCCTTGAGTGTCAGCCAATGCCTTATCAATCGCAAGATACGCCGCGTTTGACTTGGGAGCCGCCGCAATGTAGGTTACGGCTTGCGCAAGGATAATCCGCGCCTCTGGTAAGCCGACGAATTGAGCCGCCTGCGCCGCCGCGTTCGCCAAAATCAAAGCTTGCGGGTCGGCGTTACCAACGTCCTCCGCCGCGCATATGACAATCCGTCGCGCAATGAACGTTAAATCCTCGCCGCCGTCAATCATCTTAGCCAAGTAGAAAATCGCCGCGTCTGGGTCGGAGCCGCGCATACTCTTTATAAACGCGCTTGCCGTGTTGTAGTGGTTATCACCTTTCTTGTCGTAGCGTCTGATTCGTTCGCCGAGCAAGTCTCGTAAGCTCTCGACAGTCACCTTGCCCGCAAAGGTCGCCTGCTCCAAAAGGTTCAAAGCCATACGAGCATCACCGTCCGCGAAATCAGCGATAATCTCCAAGGCGCGTTCCTCGACGTTAAAGCACTCTGCGTCGACGGCGCGGCGGAGAATTTTTTTTATGTCGTCAGTCGTGAGCTTCGACAGGCGGACAATCTTGACGCGGCTGAGGAGTGCGGCGTTGACTTCAAAGAACGGATTCTCAGTCGTCGCGCCGATTAAGGTTATGCGCCCGTCCTCCACGTATGGCAGAAGAAAATCCTGCTGACCTTTGTTAAAGCGGTGAATCTCATCAATAAAAAGAATCGTTCCCTTGCGATAGAATTTGCGCTGGTCTTGAGCCTCTTTGACGATGCCACGCAGTTCGCTGATACCAGACAGAGCCGCATTGACTTTGACGAAGTTGCTAGCCGTCGTGTTGGCTATGATTTTGGCTAGCGTTGTCTTGCCGGTGCCGGGTTCGCCGAAGAAGATTAAAGACGGCGTTTGACCTTGGGCAATCATCTTGCCGAGTGCGCCACGTAAAATCTTTTCTTGCCCCGTGAAGTCTGATAAAGTCTTTGGTCGCAATCTCTCCGCGAGTGGCTGATATTTTTTGTCGTCGTTAATACTGTCGAATAAGTCCATTTGCTCTCCTTAACTTCGCCCTTCAAGAGGGTCTGCACCATATTTGTTGTAACCAATGGTTCCGCGCTTAAAAAGTAAAAACAAACTGCTTATGCAAACTATTAAATTACAAATAATAGAGAACATCAACAAACCAGAATTATTTCCTTTAGTACCTATGTTGTCCGTAATATTACCTATCCCTATCAACAAAATGTATGCCAGGTACCATAAGCCACTAAGATTCAAATCGTGTAGACGACGAACTGCCAACATAAATTGAGCAATTATGGCAATAATAAATAGTAATGCTAATAAAAGACCTAGAATGACAATTAAACTTTGGTACTTTTCATTTGTTTTAGGAGACATAACACCTATTGGAACAAAAATTATTATTGACAGTATACCTAAAAATAAAGCGATACCAATGGAATATTTGAAATAAACCCAACGATTTAGCCGCCCCTTTGTTGTAAAAATTTTTTTCCACAAACTCGTTGCAGGTGGTGGACTTGTGGAAGAAGTATTCGTCGCGAGAATTTCCTTCCCGCAGTTTGGGCAAAAATTATCGCGCTCATTTAATGCTGAACCGCAATACGAACAAAATTTTGACATAGCTACAATCTTCCCTTAAATCAAAAATCCCCCGTGGAACCGAAACGCCCGCGCCTAACTTCGCCGACGCCGATTGTATCACCGTCGACTGTCAGATACTTTTGGAAAAGCCCCTGCGCAATTCTCATGCCGCGTTTAATCTCGAATTCGCCACTAAGACTGGTAACCGGCAAGATGATATGTCCGCGATAGTCCGCATCAATCACGCCCACGCCATTGGCTAGAATCAGATTGTATTTGACGGCAAGACTTGAGCGAAGATAAATCAGCAAAACCTCATCGGTAGGAAAAAAGGCCTTGAGACCCGTGGGCACAAGCGAAATCTTTTTATCCGTCACGCGAACATCTTCCGCCGCCTCCAGGTCGTAACCTGCACTTAGAGCCGTCTTGCGTGTCGGTAGGTGAATTCCGCTGTAGCCTTCGAGAATCTCAAAGCCTCGAATCATGTTATTTGCCTCGCCGAAAAGAATTTACTCCGCCTTAACCTCTGTTGCTTCCTGAGTGGCACCCTCCGCGGGCTTTTCCTCTGCAGTTGCCGGTTTTGCTCCGAGCGGTCTTGCCGGGGTGATAGTCGAGATTGCGTGCTTGAAGACCATCTGCTGACGTCCCATTGCGTCAATAACGACCGTGAATTGGTCGAAGCCGCGAATCATGCCCTTGATTTGGAAGCCGTTGACAAGGTGAATCGTCACGGGGACGCTTTCCTTGCGCGCCTGATTCAAGAAGTTTTCTTGCAGATTGATAGGTTTTACTGATGCCATTTAAATTTCTCTCCTTTGCAAAGCTTTATATTTCTAACCACGTTATGTAATTCATTCGCCGGTACCACGTGAGCTGGCGTTTGGCGAAATTTCGCGTGGCCTGTGCTACTTTTGAAATCGTTTCGTCGAGCGTCGCGCCGCCCTGAAGGTATTCGACTGCCTCTTTGTATCCGATACCGCGCATTGCTTGAGCTTTGGGACTTATGCCGCTGGCTAGCAGTGCTTTGACCTCGTCAATCAAACCGTCCGCGAACATTTTCTTCGTCCGCTGATTAATCCTGTTGTAAAGTTCGGCGCGTTCCGTCGTCAAGCCGTAAATTTTCGCGGTGTAGAGAAGTTCGCCCGTTTGCTTGTAGTGACTGATTAAACTTTTGCCCGCGCTCAGCTCGTAGCCTTCGACGAGTGCTTGAATATAAAGCCCCGTGCCGCCCGCTACGATTGGAATCTTTCCTAACTGGTTGAGCCGTGTGATTATCGGTCGCGCACGCCTGACGAACTCTCCGACGCTGAACTTTTCCTCCGCCTCCAGAATGTTTATCAGATGATGCGGCACTCGTTCTAACTGTGCTTGCGTGGGCTTCGCCGTCCCTACGTTGAAATTTTTGTAGACCGCCATCGAGTCCGCCGAGATTATCTCCGTCCCGAATTTCTCTGCCAGTTCCAATGCCAATGAGCTCTTGCCCGTGGAAGTCGCCCCTAAGATGACTACGAGTTTTTCCTTCTGCGAATGAGCTAAGTGCAATGATTGTACCGAATCAAAAACTTTTGTCAAGTCAAGGGGCGCGGCGTCGAAGTTTTTAACTAAGTTCAAGGGATTGCCCCGGCTTGACGATGTGAACCTTAGCGAACTCGACTAGCTTAACCAGGTCTTCGGCGTTCTGCTTGATGATGTCCCACGTGTCGTAGTGCAAGGGGATGACGTTCGCCGCGTCGAGGAAGGAAACCGCCTTAGCCGCGTCGACAGGGTCCATAGTGTAATGCCCGCCAATCGGAAGGATAGCGTAGTCAATTTTATCGCGTTCGCCGATTAACTTCATGTCGCTGAATAGAGCCGTATCGCCCGCGAAGTAGATGACCTTGCCGCCGATGCCTATGACGTAGCCGCAAGCAATGCCGCCGCCTATGCCGGAGCTGTGGAGCGCGGGAACCATACGCACAAAGCCGAAAGGCAACTTAACTGTGCCGCCTAAGTTCATGCCGATTGTTTTAACGCGTTGCCCGCCGAAGTCAATAATCTCCGGAATGCCGATGACCGTTGCGCCCGTCCGAACTGCAATGTTAGGAGCGTCGCCGATATGGTCGCCGTGCGCGTGCGTTATCAGAATGTAATCCGCCTCAACGTCCTTGTCTTTAATCGACGCCTGCGGATTGCCAGTCAAGAACGGGTCGACTAAAACCTTAGTCTTGCCGTCGTCGAGCTGAAAGCAAGCGTGCCCGTAGTAATTGTAAGTCAACAAAGTAATTCGCCTCCATTCAAAAAATTTCCCTGCTTATTCGCCGCAACGTTCTTTAATCCCTGCAACGAAAAAGCCCCGACCGTAGCCGAGGCTTGAAACTTTTATAAGCTGAAGGATATTCTTAGTACTGGAACATCTGCAAGGAGTTCTGGAGGTCTTGCGCGAGGCGAGCGAGTTCGTCTGCTGCGGAGGAGATTTCCTCGGCGGAGGCGGATTGTTGCTCGGCGGCGGCGGAGACGCTTTCCATTTCCTTAGAAACTTGAACGCCCTTATCCAAAATCTTCTCGGAGCGGTCGCGGATAGTAAAGGTCGCAGTCTCGACTTCCTTGAGTTCGCGAACCATATTCTTTGCTTCCTTCTCGACGTTCTGCGAGGCGTTCTGGATGCTGTCGAAGGTGGAGCGCAGTCTCTCAACCGATTGAGTACCGGTACGGACAGCCGCGTTACCTTTTTGCATGGAGTCAACAGCAGCGGTGGTGTCGGATTGAATGTCGCCAATGAGCGTGCCAATCTTCTGCGCCGCTTCTTGAGACTCTTCAGCGAGCTTGCGGACTTCTTCGGAAACGACCGCGAATCCGCGACCATGTTCACCAGCGCGAGCCGCCTCAATAGCCGCGTTCAATGCAAGCAGGTTAGTCTGTTCAGCAATGCCGCTGATAGCTTCGACGATTTGTCCGATTTCTTGCGAACGTTTGCCGAGCTTGTCGACCGTCAAAGCGGAGTCATTAACGATTTTCTCAACGCTGATAATCTGATTAACAGCAGTTTCGACCGCTTCGATACCTGCGTCAGCCTCGTCATTAGCTTTGGCAACGTGGCTTGCGACCAGGTCAGCAGTCTTGGTAAGAGTTTCGATAGAGACCAACGCACGGTTAATGGAGTCCATAGCGTCATTGACGAAAGTTTGCTGTTCGACGACTGCGCCCGCCGAATTGGTGACGGATTGCGCGACCTGTTCGGACGCCTGCGCGGCTTGGTGAGCACTAGCAGTCAACTCTTGAGAAGACGCCGCGAATTGACTGGAAGAATCGCTGGTCTGATGAATCAGCTTGCTAATCGCCTGTCGCATTTCACGAACGGCAAGAGCCATAGCTCCGAACTCGTCGCCGCGGTCAGCGTCAAGCAAATCGGTGCGGCGGAAGTCGCCGTCTTTGAGAAGGTGCAGAGCCTGAACCATATTGCTAAGCGGATTGGTGACGGCTTTGGTAATCGAGATGCTCAAGATAATCAAGACAATGAACGTGCCGCCGAGCGCGATAAACAAATTGCGGACGGAAGAGGCAATGCCTTCGTTGCTGCGTTCGATAGTCTTGTCGGAGTCTTCGTAAGCCTTCTGCTGAATAACAAGGATTGCATCGCCGCAGGAGACTGCATAAGGCATAACTTCATTCTGATAGAATTCCAAAGATGCGTTGCGGTGCGCGGCAATGGCTGAGGTGTCGCCCACGGGCGATTTCATTTGGAACATCTTATCCGCGCCGGCTTTAAACTTGAGCCATTCACGATTAGCAGCGTCGACTTGTGCACGGGCTTGGGCGTCGTCCTTAACAATCTCTTCGTAGAGCTTCAAGGACTCTTCCAACTCTTTAACGCCGCCGTTGTACTTGTCGAGGCGCGACTGATAAAGCGCAGGGTCAACAGTCAAAGGAGCCAAGACCGCTTGAACCTGAGCATAGCGCACGGCGTGGCGGCAACGACCGATTTCAAAGATTCCCTTTAGGTACGTCTGGCTGATTGTGTTCAAATCTTCTTGCGCCGTCATGACAGCGAAGTAGCCAACCATCCCGATTACAATCATACCGATGAGCGCGATGATATTAAGCAATAATAGCTTATACGCGACTCGCATGTTGTTTAACCAAGACATAAAAACTTTTCCTCCCTTTCCTGCGGTTTTGGAACCGCCATTTCAATTTGCGAACGTTTCCCGCGTTATCGGGCTTGACCTTCCGTCGTTCGTGCGGTAGTTAAAAACTTACAGGATATTGCTCTATATGGTGCCCCCTCCCGCAAGCGTCCCTTTCCGCTTAGTTCTTTTAAACCTGCCGATTGTAGTGCAACGAAAAAGGAATGTCAAATTATTTACGCCGTCTTGCTCAGCGCATAATCAATCCGCGTTATGATAGCATAATGCGCGGCGTGAAGTCTAGGATTTTCAAAAAAAAGTTGACGGCAGGATTTTTCCCACCGCCATTTTGGCAAACTTTTCTTTTGCTCGTCCAAAAGAAAAGTTACAAAAGAAAAAGACGCCTCGCAGGGGCGTCCCCGCTATGAAACATCCATGTTTCAGACGCGGGGGGAGCCGCCGTCCTTGGCGGCTCCTTATGCTACTACGTCTAAGCTAAAAATCTATTTAATCAAGGCGTCCCATGCCTCGTTTGCGCGCTCAACGAATATGTCGCGAATCCTTTTGCTTTCGCCGAGACCTTGCAGGCGCGTTTCGACCTTGAAGCCCATCTTCTGAAGAATCATCTTGTGCGAGTCTTCCTCGTCGCCCGCCATGTCGTTATTGGCGTGGTCGCCCGCAACCATCATCAGCGGCATTAAGATTATCTTGTCGACCTTGTGCATTTTCATCTTGCCTGCCCAATCCTCAAGGCGCGGCCAACCTTCTACGGTGTAAATGTGTACGTCGTCGCGCTTCATTGCCCTAAGCTTGTTCTGCATGACCGAGTAATAAGCGTTCGACGGGTCGGGCGTGCCGTGCGCCATTAGCAATATCGCTGTGCCCTTCTTATACGCGGGCAAGTGGAGCGACTGCATAACCTGCATAACGTCATCGGGCTGGTCTTCTTGTCCTTGCCAATACATTAGCGGCGTGCCGAGCGACATTGCTTTAAATTGCGTCTTGTACTCGTGGAATAGTGCCACGTCGTATTTGTACTCCATGCCGGGGATAACGTCGAGCGAGACTAGCGCAACCCGCGTATAGCCTTCGCGCATGAGGTGCTTTAGCGTATCTTCGGGCGTCATGTAATCGCAGGAGCCTTCGTTCTCGGCAATGTGCTTTATGACTATGTGGCTTGTAAACGCCGTGAAAACTTTAGCGTTGGGGTGTGCGGCTTGAATTGCTTTGGCGGTTGCGTCGATTGACTTGGTGCGCTGGTCTTTAAAGGTCGTGCCGAAACTCAAGACGACGATAGCGTCCTTGTTAGAGCGGCTCTGCATGTCGGGGTTCTTGTAGCTGAGAACTCCGATTTGAGTTGCCATTTGAAGTGCGGCGGGCGGATTAGCTACCTCTTCATTGAGCGTGTAAGCGGCTTCGGCGTGCGCGAAGAACAGACTCGAACACGCCACACTTACCGCCAACATTTTTTTCCAGGATTTCATTTGATACTCCTCCTTAAATATTTTTCTTTGCTTGCTCATACATCTCTTGCTGAGGAGTTCGCGGTTATCCTAGCACAACGAAAAAATTTGTCAAACAGTTTCAAATGATATAAAATGCGGCGGAAATTTAAAGGAGGTAAGCTTAAATGAAATTCAGCTGTTATAAGAGTGATTTAACCGAGGCTTTGCAATTCGTGATTAGGGCGGTGGCAGTTAAACCCATGACGCCGATACTGGCGGGCATTTATCTCAAGGCGGAAGGTTCTATGCTTGAGGTTCAGTCGAATAACTTTTCCACGGGAATAGTCACGCGCATACCGGTCAATACAGAGGTTGCGGGCGAAACTGTCGTTAGCGGCAAGCGTTTCCAAGATTTCGTTAAGAACATGCCCGACGATACGATTACTTTTTCCGACGAAGACTCTAGCAACTTCTTAACGATTGAATCGGGCGGCGCGGCTGTCGAACTGCTTACCATGACTGCCAGCGACTTCCCGAAGGTCAAGACACCGGAGACCGACCAGTCATTTAGGATTCGCACGACCGCGCTTAGGGATTTGATTCGCAAGACCGCCTTTGCCGCCGCCAAGGACAACGACCGTCCGATTTTCACGGGCGGGAGCTTCGAGATTAAAGGCGATAAGATTACCCTTGTAGCCACGAACACGCACCGCCTTGCCTTTGCCAGCGAGCAACTTTCCGAGAGCTATCCCGATTCAAGTTTCGTCGTGCCGGCGGATTCTCTTCGCGGGCTTATGTTGCGTATCGACCCAAAGGACATTGATAACTACGTCACGATTAACTATTCCACGCGCTATCTTACGTTTAGCTTTGATAACGTCTTCATGACGGCGCGGCTTATCGAAGGACAATTTCCGCCCTATGACAGAGTTATCCCCTCCTCTAGCACCACGCATGTTAAAGTTGATACCGTGGAGTTCAGGAACGCGGTTGAGTTCGTCGCGCTTATGAGCAAGGAGACCGAGTATCATACCGTTAAGCTGTCCTTTAGCAATGGCGGCGTGGAAGTCTCTTCCAATTCACCGGACATCGGCGGCGCAGTCAAAAACGTCGAGGCAACCATTGAAGGCGACGACTTGGACATCAACTTTAACGTCAATTATATCGTCGACGTGTTGAAAGTCATTGACGGCAAAGAACTTAACATCGCGCTAAATGACAAATTCAGCCCCGCCGCATTCACCGAGCCCGGCAACGAAAACTATATTTACGTTGCCACCCCGGTTAGGGCTTGAAATGCACGCGGCAGAAATTTCTTTAAAGGACTGGCGAAACCTTGCCGAGGTTACCTTCCGCCCCGACGACACGATAAACATTTTCCTAGGGCAGAACGCGCAGGGCAAGACCAATGTCCTTGAGGCGATTAATTATGCGTCGCTGTTGCGTAGCAGAGCTGGCAGGGAAGCGGAGCTGATTCGTTGGGGGCAAGCGGTTGCGCTCGTCCGAATAAAATTCTACAAGGCGGGCGTCTCTCACGAGCTAGCGATTGAAATTTCCCAAGACAGGCGGCGCAGAATTCTCCTAGACGCCAACCCAATCCGCCCACGCGAGCTTATCGGCAAACTCAATTCGGTTTTCTTCTCGCCCGAAGATTTATTCATGTTCAAAGGGTCGCCAATGGGTCGCCGCAAGTTTCTGGACGCGCAAATATCTCAAGCCTCGCCCGTCTACTTCCTAGACCTGCTCAAGTACAATCGCATCGTTGAGCAAAGGAATATCCTGCTGAAGAAAATCCGCGACGACGACGCTAAGGCAAACGAACTCGACCTTTGGGACACGCAACTTGCCTTCGCCGCCGAGAGAGTCTTGAGCAAGCGGCTAACCTCCGTTGATAAGCTCAACCGTCTGGCACGCTCCATACATCAGACAATCTCTGCGGGCAAAGAAAATCTATCCGTCGCCTATGACATGCGCGGGCTTGACTCTGATAAGGACATCGCGGAGAGTTTCTTTGAACTGTTAAGGGCTAAGCGGGCTGACGACGTGCGCAACGGTTCGACGAGCAAGGGACCGCACCGCGACGACTTGAAGTTTTATATCAATCGGCGGGAGCTTAAAGTCTTCGGTTCGCAAGGGCAACTTCGCACGGCGGCACTTTCCTTGAAACTGTCCGAGCTACAGTTCTTGAGGGCGGAGACTGGCGAATATCCGTTGCTCCTGCTGGATGACGTGATGAGCGAGCTTGACGCCGAACGCCGCGAGTTGTTGCTTGAGTTCCTTAGCCGCGAACAAATCCAGACGCTGATAACGGCAACCGACCGCGCTTACTTTCCGTCGAGGAGCTTCGGCAAAACTTTCCTAGTCAAGGCGGGGAGGCTGTTTGAGTGATTGACTTTGACTTAGCACTGCATGAACAGGTTCGCGCACTCGGCCCGGCGACTTACAAAAAATTTCTCGGCAGTGAAGTGATTCGCAACTGGAGCAAACTTGTTGACGAAAGCATTGCCGCGCAGGTCGTCCCCGTCACGATTGAACATGGCGTGTTATTCGTCGATGCGCAAAGCTCCGCCGTCAAAGACCAGCTGAAGTTCTTCGCCGAGGAAATCATCGACGCGATTAACGAGAACTTCGGACGGGAGGAACCGATTGTTAAGGAAATAAGAATCGCTAATGGCTTTCAAATAGCCGACAAACCCAAGCCGAAGAAAATTCCTGAACCCGCGCCGGTCGAGGAAGTCGACTTGGAGCAGATAACTTTGACGGACGAGGAAGCTAAGCATTGCGAGGAGCAAGCGCAAAGAATTTCCGACGACAAGTTGCGGCAAACGGTCTTGCAGACGTTGCTGACGCAAGCGCGGCTAAAAAAGTTTCGGCTCGCTAACGGCTGGCATAAGTGCGCTAAGTGCTCTACGCTTTGTCCGCCGAAGGAAATATTCTGCGAAGTCTGCAGGATAAAGGAACGCGACGCAATGACAGAGGAGCTGTTTAGAATCTTCTACGACGAGCCGTGGCTGAAGACTTGGGACGCGCAAAAGATTTTGTTGAAACGAATGCCGCACATGCGCAGAGAATGCTTGCCCGATACAGTCGAGTCGGCGCGCACGTCGCTAATCCAACGCATAGCAAATCATGTCCGTTACGGCGACGACAGCTCCCCCGACGCTTTAAAGTTGGTCATGCTGGAGAAGAGACTTCCGCCCGACAAACTCACGCCCGCGATAATCCGCCGAGCCCTTTCTGATTTGCAATTCAATTTGGCGGAGCTTCCGAAGTTCCCACGAAAATAAATTATCCCGTCGACGAGGCGGGCTTTTTTTGCTACGGAAAAAGCCCCCGAATTTATCGGAGGCTTTGAGATTTTCTTTATTGGTCGGAACGACGAGATTTGAACTCACGACCCCTACCACCCCAAGGTAGTGCTCTACCAAACTGAGCTACGTCCCGAATGCCTGCGCAGTGTACCACAGCCGAAAAATTTTTGCAAGCCTAACTTTTAAAAAGTTGCTAAGTCAAAGCTGAAAACTAGCTAGCATGGACGCGAGCCGCAGGAAAAGTTTTTCAATCGACGCAGGGGAAGACAGGCGAATCAAAATATTTCCCGACGATTTTAACCGCGCAATAGTCGCCGCACATACTGCAAGCCGTTTCTCCCGCCTTATTGCGTGCGCCGCGTTTTTTTCTCGCTAAGTCAGGGTCAATGGCAAGCTTTAGTTGCTCTTCCCAGTCGAGGACTTTTCTAGCGCGAGCCATCTTTAAATCCCAATCGCGAGCACCTGCCACGCCCTTAACCAAATCGGCGGCATGAGCGGCAATCCGACTGACAATAACTCCGTCGTGCACGTCCTCAAGAGTCGGCAAGCAAAGATGTTCGGCGGGCGTCACGTAGCAGAGGAAATCTGCACCACTTATCGCCGCGAGCGTCCCGCCAATCGCCGCCGTGATATGGTCGTAGCCCGGCGCAACGTCCGTAACCAAAGGTCCGAGAACATAGAACGGGGCATTGCGGCAAAGTCTCTTCTCAAGCTTCATGTTGGCTTCGATTTGGTCATAGGGAACGTGTCCGGGACCTTCAACCATAACTTGCACACCGCGACGCCACGCACGGTCAACGAGGTCGCCCAAAGTTATCAGCTCGGTTAGTTGTGCCCTGTCCGTCGCGTCGGCAATGCAACCAGGTCTCATGCCGTCGCCTAGGCTAATCGTAACGTCGTATTTGGCGCAAATGTCTAGTATGTCGTCGTAGCGTTCGTAAAGCGGGTTCTCGCGTTCGTTGTGAAGAATCCAGCCTGCAATGAAACTTCCGCCGCGGCTTACAATGTCCATTTCCCGACGTTGCGTCCGAAGTTTTTCAATCGCCGCCCGTGTAACGCCGCAATGAAGCGTCATGAAATCCGCGCCGTCCTTGGCTTGAGCCTCAATCGTGCGGAGCAAATCATCTTCCGTCATAGAGACAATCGCGCCGTGAGCTTTAATCGCCTCGACCGTCGCTTGATAAATCGGAACCGTTCCGACCATTATCGGCGAGTGGTCGATTATTTTTTTGCGCGAAAGGTCGATGTTGTTGCCCGTACTCAAGTCCATAACCGAATCCGCGCCGCAACGTACAGCCTCATCGAGCTTTAGGAGTTCGGGTTCAATGTCAGGGAATGTGCTTGACGTGCCGATATTGGCATTGACCTTCGTCCGCAAGCCCGCCCCCACACCGCACGGCTTTAAATTCGCGTGATTGACGTTCGCGCAGATTGCAATGACGCCTTGAGCCACGCCAGAGCGAATCTCCTCCGCCGAAATTTTTTCCGCCTCCGCAACCAGTTTCATTGCGTCGGTTATCTTGCCCTCACGAGCCTTTTGCATTTGTGTTGACATAAAAATCACTCTCCTAAATTATTACTTCATTGCGCTAAGTATTCGTTCTATAGGCAAAAACTTCATAATCATAAAGCAGATTAGCATTTCAGGGATTAGCAACGCGGCGTTCGTCGTCAGTGAATAAATTATCGGTGACATTCCTTCGGGCGCATACGACGCAAAAAATATCACGCCCGAAATGAAATGGCAAATGAATCGCCCTGCGAATGCCGCGAAAACTCCTGCGAACATATGACGCGTAAATAATCCCGCTAAGCCTATCGCCATATATGGCAACGGATAATCAAATAAAACTTGTATCGGGTGGACTATGAACGGGTCTTGTAAAAGGTTCAGCAATCCGAACGCGAAGCCCGCTAACGTCCCGATGCCTGCTCCGTAACGAAATGAAATCAAAAGTAACGGAATCATTGCGCCGAGTGTGACGCTTCCGCCCTGCGGGAAGTGATATAGCCGCAAAAAATGCAGAATCACCGCTAACGCTAACATTAAAGAGACGTTCACCAAAATTTTCGTCGTGAGTTTGATTTTTCGTGATTGAATGCCCGCAACAATTAAAATCAACACTCCGAGCAATGCAAAAATGCTTGTCGGGTTTTGTTGCAACGTCAAAATGTTTTCAAGCACCGTTATCACCCCAATTCAAATATTTTTTAAACCGATTGACGACGAGCCCCGCTAGCAACGAGCCGCAAACCGTCGAGATTAGGAACGGCACCACGTAGACATAAAACGCCACGTCGCCTGCCTCCTTGCCCATGAATAGGATTGCTATCGGGTAAGCCGCAAGCCCGCCGATTATCCCAGTGCCCAATGCCTCCGCCGCGACCGTCAGCCAAATGTTTTTCGTCCGCGAATAGACGACGCCGCTTAGGAACGCTCCGCACATACTGCCAGGGAACGCAAGCAGACTTCCCAGCCCGAACAAGTTCCTAAGCACGCTAGCCACGAACGCGGAGCCGACACCATATCGCCAACCCAAAAGCACCGCGCAGAAGACGTTGACCATGTGTTGAACCGGCGCACAGCGACTGCCCAGCATCGGGAATGATAAAACGCTCCCGACCACAGCCACAGCCGTAAGCACCGCCGCCAATGTCAATCGTTTCGTTTCGTTCATCAAATCAGCTCCTTAACCAAAAAGAGAAAACCCCCGATTCGGAGGTCTCCTCGTTGCGTCCATCGTTTTTCCTACGTCGGCATTATCCGAATCAGGTTCGCGGGTCGAAGTGCCTAACTTCCTCTCAGCCTGTCCACATTGGATGCAACGTCACGTTGCCTCAGCCTGTCTGCAAGCTCCCCGATATTCAGTTATCAATCCTGCGTCAATTATACGACGGCTTGTCAAGTTAAAAAATTTCTTTGCAAATGCTACGCCTTGCGGTACAATATCGGCGGTGATTCAATGAAGAAGATAGTTATAAGTCAAAGACTCGGCACTACACTCGCGGTAGTGATTCAAGGCGACGAGGTCAGCGCAATTTATTTAGCACAGGACACACAGCCGCAACTCGTCGGCAACATTTACAAAGGGCGCGTGAAAAATTTTCTGCCGGGAATGCAAGCGGCGTTCGTGGACATTGGGCGCGATAGAAATGTTTTCCTGCAGTTCAATCGCAAGCAAAAACTTTCCGTGGGGCAGAGCGTCCTAATCCAAATCGATAAGGACGAAGGCTTGACTAAGGGAGCACGGGCAACGCTTAACATCAGTCTGGCGGGGCGGCTGATGATTTTCTTGCCGACGCTCGGTTATATCGGCGTATCGAATAAGATTGACGGCGACGAACGCTTGAGACTTCATCAGCTAGCAAGAAAGATTCGCCCGAAGGACTCCGGCTTAATCATTCGGACGGCGGCTCAGGGTTGCTCCGAAGAAGATTTGCTCGGTGACCTTGCCAACCTTCAAGCTCTCTGGTCAAGGATTCAAGAACGCAACGCCAAACGCAAGCCGCCCGCCCTCCTGCACAGCGACAACGATTTGATTGATAGGCTCCTGCGCAACGAGTACACGGCGGGCACTGAACTTATCGTAGACAACTTGAAACTTTATCGGCGGCTCGTCGGTCTGGTTGACAGCGTTAAACTTTACGACGGCTCCGCAAATATTTTCGAGGCGTTCGGCGTGGCGGAGGAGCTTGCAAAGATTAATCAGCGTGAACTGACCTTGCTGAGCGGCGGGCAAATCGTCATCGACAAGACCGAGGCTTTGACGGCTATAGACGTGAATACCGGCAAATTCATCGGGCAGAACGACTTCGACGAGACGATACTAAAGACCAACCTTGAGGCGGCGGCGGAAATTCTCAAGCAGCTGAGGCTCCGCGACATAGGCGGGATTATCGTTGTCGACTTCATTGATATGGACAGCTTAGAACATAGACAAACCTTGATGAACTTCCTGAGGGAACGAGCCGCCCTAGACAGGAACAAAACTAAAATCGTGGACATGACGCCGCTTGGTCTCGTCGAGATTACGCGGCACAGTCGATAAAAATTTTGCAAAGGAGAATCAGTATGTACACACTTCAAAACGATTTGCTTAGGATTACAGTTGCCGAGCGCGGCGCGGAGCTCAAGTCTATAACCGAGCTTGCCGACGGCACGGAGTATCTTTTCGACGGCGACCCGACCTGGTGGAAGTTCTCTTCGCCGGTGCTCTTCCCGATTGTCGGCAAGGTCAAGGGCAACAAGTATCGCGCCGAGGGCAGAGAGTTTACTTTACCGGGGCACGGTTTCGCGCGCACGACTGACTTTTGGCTCGTCGACGCCACGGACGACGCTTTGACCTTTGCGCTTGAATCCAACGCCGCAACCTTCAAAGTTTATCCTTACGAGTTCCGCCTAGAGATTTCGTTCAAGCTCATTGGCAATGAAGTCAAAGTCAGCTGGAAGGTTGTAAACGTCGACGATAAGGAGATTTACTTTTCAATCGGCGCACATCCCGCGATTAGTTGCCCCATCAACTATCGCGAAAGTTTCGAGGACTGCTACCTTAAGTTCAATCGGGCGGAGAAGTCGTCGCGCATTCCGCTTACGAGCCGTGGCACCCTTTCCAATGACAGAATCCCGACGCTTGACGGCATGGAACTTCCTTTGACTTACGACTTGTTCAAGGGCGATGCGCTTGTCTTTGATGACTTGAAGTCGGACGAAGTCTCCGTTTGTTCGCGCAAGAGTTCAAAGACGATTACTGTCCGCGCAAAGGGTTTCCCGTATTGGGGCTTCTGGACGCCCAGTCAAGGCGGGGCTCCGTTTATCTGCATTGAGCCTTGGCACGGGCACGCCGACTACGAAGACTTCAAAGGCGAGCTTAAGGACAAGGAAGGCATAATCAAGCTTGCCGCCGGCGCGAAATTTGAAACGGAGATGAGTTTTATCATTGGCAAGGCTGACGATTCTAATTGAGAATACCAAGCCCGAAGGCTCACAGCTAGTCGCTGAACACGGACTGAGCTTTCTGGTCGAGACGGGGCAGACAAGATTTATCTTTGACTGCGGGCACACGGGCGCGGCGTTCGATAACGCAAAACTTTTGGGCGTTGACTTGCACGGGATAAAGTTGGCTGTGCTAAGTCATTCGCACTACGACCACGCGGGCGGCTTCCCTAAACTTTTGGACGCGGCACCGATTGAAACTCTTTACACTGGCGAAAACTTTTGGGAGCCGAAGTTTTCTTTGGATAGCTATCGCGGTTGTGGCTTCGACGAAACTTTACTGAAGACACGAGGCATTGAGCAGAGGACTTGCCGCGACATGCTTGCCCTTGACGATACGGCTTGGCTTGTCGGGAACTTCAAGCGGCGTTACGACTTCGAGACGATACCGAAAAAATTTCTGCGTGGCGAAGATAAGACGCCTGACGACTTCAGCGACGAGATAGCTTTAATTCTTCGGGAGGGCGACGGGCTGGCGGTTGTGACGGCTTGTGCGCACGTTGGCGTTTTGAATATCGTTGCGGACGTTCGCGAACGATTTGCCCGCCCGATAGTCAGCGTGATTGGCGGTTTGCACTTGTCCGGCGCGACGCATGAACGGATTGCCCGCACGCTTGACGAGCTGAAACTTTTGGGCGTAAAAAAAAATTCTGCCGTGTCATTGTTCAGGCGAAGTGCTTGCGAACAACTCAAGCGACAGAATTTCTACTGGTTCGATTATAAAGCTTAGCTGACGACTTCAGCGGGCGCGGGAGCTTGAACTTTCTTCTTGCGACCGCGCTTTTTACGTTCAGGCTCTCCAACCGTTACCAATGCCTTCGAGAGGTTCGCCATCTCCATAGCCGAAATCGCCGCGTCGAAGCCCTTGTTGCCCGATTTGGTGCCGGCACGTTCAATCGCCTGCTGAATGTTTTCCGTGGTGACTACGCCGAAAATCGTCGGGACGCCGCTTTGAAGAGCAACCGCCGCCACGCCCTTTGAAACCTCGTTGCAAACGTAATCATAGTGGGTCGTAGCCCCGCGAATCACTGCGCCTAAGCAAATCACAGCGTCGAATTTACCAGTCGACGCTAATTTTTTTGCCACGGACGGAATCTCGAACGCGCCTGGCACCCAAACCACGGAAATATTTTCGTCGGGCGTCTCGTGACGTTTAAGGGCGTCGAGTGCCCCGCTCAAAAGTTTGCTCGTGATAAACTCGTTGAAACGCGCCACCACGATTGCGAACTTCGACTCCCTGCCGCTGATGTTGCCTTCGTAAACTTTCATTTTGTCTCCTCCTCGAATACATGACCCATCTTAACTTTTTTGACGGTGAGATATTTTTTATCAAACTTCGTCGGCGCAATGACAATCGGGACTCGTTCGGTTATCGTCAAGCCGTGCCCCTCAAGCCCTGCGCGTTTGGAAGGATTATTCGTTAGCAGTCTAATCGTCGTCAAGCCCAAGTCCGAAAGGATTTGCGCCCCGATTCCATAATCGCGCAAGTCGGGCTTGAAGCCTAGCAAGATATTTGCCTCGACAGTATCGTTACCGGCGTCCTGAAGTGCATATGCCCGAATCTTATTTGCCAGACCAATGCCGCGCCCCTCCTGCCGCATGTAAAGCAAGACACCTTCGCCCGCCGCCTCAATCTTCCTTAAAGCAGTCGCGAGTTGTTCGCCGCAATCGCAACGCAACGAACCCAACGCATCGCCCGTCAAGCACTCCGAATGCACACGCACCAGAACATTTTTCTTGCCCGCCACGTCACCTTTGACAAGTGCCAAGTGGCATTTGCCATCAAGCGTGCTCTCGTAAGCCTTTAGCCTGAAGCGTCCGTATTTGCTCGGAAAGTCAACGTCAGCGATTTGCCTAACGAATTTCTCCGTGCGTTTGCGGTACTCAATCAAAGCCCGAACGGTGATGATATTAAGCCCATGCCGCGCCGCGAACTTTTTAAGCCCTTCCGTGCGCATCATGTGCCCATCGTCGTCCATTATCTCGCAACACAGCCCCGCCGGATAGAACCCCGCAAGCCTCGCCAAATCCGTAGTCGTCTCGGTGTGTCCTGCCCTGCGAAGAACGCCGCCTTCCACGGAACGCAACGGGAACACGTGCCCAGGCTTACGAAAGCTCGTTGACTTCGCGGCAGGGTCTAGGAGCAACTTAATCGTGCGGCATCGTTCATAAGCCGAAATGCCCGTGTCCGTGTCGTAAGCGTCAATCGACACCGTAAAAGCCGTCTCGTGATTGTCGGTGTTGTTGGCAACCATCTGCCCAATCTCCAGCTCGTCTAGGCGTTTGCCGTCAATCGGCGTGTAGATTAAGCCTTTGGCGTGCGTCGCCATGAAGTTTATATCGGCTGGCGTGACGGTCTCGGCGGCAATGATTAGGTCGCCTTCGTTCTCGCGGTCTTCGTCGTCCACAACGACAATCATCTTGCCGCGGCGTATGTCGTCAATCGCCTGTTCAATCGTCGCAAAGTCGCTCATATGAATCCGTTCGCCTCCAATAGCTCGCGTGTCAAGTCGGGCGTCTCTTTGAAGGTCAGCAGTCGTTCGACGTATTTGGCTAGGACGTCCGTTTCAATGTTGACGAGTGAGCCGACGCGCTTAAACTTAAAGTTCGTGACTTCGCGGGTATGCGGAATCATCGACACGGAGAAACTATCCGCGCCCGCCTCCACGACCGTTAAGCTTATTCCGTCGAGTGCAACCGAACCTTTGCTAGCGATTTGACGGAGCAACGACCTTTCCGCCGCCACGTCGATTAACAACGCGTTGCCTTCGGGGCGAATGCTCATGACCTTTCCTATGCCGTCGATATGTCCGTTGACGATATGCCCGCCGAGCCTGTCGCCGACCTTAACGGCTCGTTCAAGATTGAAATTTTTATCGGCAAGCGAAGTCCGCCTTAAAGTCTCCGGCATTACGTCCGCCGCGAAGTAATCCGCCCCGAAGTCAACGACCGTTAAGCAGATACCGTTCGTGGCAATGCTGTCGCCAATCGTCATGTCCGATAAAATCTTCTCGCAAGCAATCTCAAGCCGCCCGCCGTCCAAGCTCTTTAGCCTTCCGACCTCTTCAATTATCCCAGTGAACATTTTCTCCTCCGTAAAAAATTAAACCGCCTTGCAAACTTCAGGCGGGGTAATTCAAATCCTTTGCGTCAAACTTTCTCTTCCGGACTGTAACCGTCGGTCTCGGAATTTCACCGAGTCTGCCAAAGCTCGCGGACTTTCACCGCCGGTGGAGAGTTTCACTCCGCCCCAAGTTTTACGCGCCTAAAAATACCACGATTGCCTTGCCCTGTCAAATTTTTTAATCGTTCGCAAGCCTCGCGATTGATTTTATAAAAATCCTCGCGGCTTATCTTGTCCGTTAGATAGTCTTCGTAGTAAGCGTCGATGTTGCAGAAAAGCGGACGCGTCTTATAGATTTCGCAGAGGTTATCCGCCGTCAAATGTTTGCAGACGCCGTCGCCTCGGTCAAGCTCCTCGTCATAGAAGACCGACAGCCGAATATTTCTGCAGCACGCGCCGCACTTGTCGCAGTCAAAGCTCAAAAAGAATCAGTCCGCCTTTCCTCTCGTAGCCCGTATCCCACAGAGTCGCGAAGTCTAGCCAACGCCCCACGCCATACGATACCGCTTGAACAAAAAATTTATCGCCGCGCTCCTCGTAGCCATTCAAGATGAACCAATGCCAAGTGTAATCGCTAAGCTCCGCCGCCTGATGTTTTAGCACTAAGCATGGGATTGGATAGCTCGCGTCGATTTGCTTACAGATGATTTGCCACGTATCCGACGGATTGTTATCGCCCGACCAACCTGCAAGCTTTATGTCCGCGCCTCTGTCCTTCAAGAAACGCCCTAAGCCGTCAAGGTAAATGTCCAGCCTGTCGACGCCCGACCACCGCGGATAAAGATATGGCTCCATGACCTTGCCGAATCTCAAATAGTCTTCCCGCGTTAGGTTTTGCAAGTCGAATGGGTACAAGCCGCGCAATCCGAAGTACTTTTCAAAGCAGATAGCGCAATCGCACGCCGAAACCGCCGCACATCCGCCGACGTTCATGGCAAAGTCCGTAAGCCGCGAATACCATTTCTGTTGCCCGCCGAGCGATGAGCCAATGTAGAAATGCGGCAGTTCTTTCCTCGTGTCCAAGTTCAAGCCTCCTTGACGTAGCCGCTAATCAAAATGTCCGCGCCGAGTGCTTGAGCCGTGAAGTCATTCAACTCCACAGCCTCGGACAACTTAGCAAAGCCCGCGCCCTCGACCGCAGACAGCGCACACGACCCGCCGATAATTTTCGGGGCAATGAACGCGAACACCTTATCGACGAGACCCGCCCTAAGCAGGGAAAAATGAATCGTGCCGCCGCCCTCGACCAAGACAGAAGTTATTTCCCGTTCGGCTAGCGCGTGCATTAACTCTTCCAAGTCGACGCGTTCAGAATTGCCAGCCGTGATGACTTCGACGCCACGAGCCTTTAACGCGGAAACTTTATCGGATGGAGCGTTCGCAGTCACAGCCAAAATCGTTCGTGCAGAGTTATCGACCACTACCTTTGATTCAAGCGGCGTGCGTGCGTTGCTGTCGACAATCACCCGCACAGGATTTTTCCCCTCAACAAGCCGCGTCGTCAGGCTCGGATTATCGGCAAGCACCGTGCCCACGCCCACTAAGATTGCGTCGTTTATGTCGCGTAGGTAATGAGTGAACCGCCGCGACTCTTCTCCGCTTATCCATTGTGATTCGCCCGCTACCGTTGCAATCTTGCCGTCGAGCGTGCAAGCAAATTTCATCGTCACGAACGGTAGCCGACGCGTTATCCACTTGATGAAGACTTCGTTAAGGCGTCTCGCCTCCGCCTCAAGCAAGCCGACTTCGACTTCAACGCCCGCCGCCCGAAGGAGTTCAAAGCCTCGCCCCGCAACTTTAGGATTAGGGTCACTCATAGCCGCGACCACTCGACTTATCCCCGCGTTGATGACTGCTTGAGCGCAAGGCGGCGTCCGTCCGAAGTGCGAACACGGCTCCAACGTCACGTAAAGCGTCGCACCTCGCGCAAGGTCGCCCGCCATGTTCAGCGCGTGTATCTCGGCGTGAGGAGTGCCCGCTTGCCTATGCCAGCCCTCCGCGATTATCTTGCCGTCCTTGACGATGACCGCCCCGACTAACGGATTGGGCGACGTGCGCCCCTCGGCGTTGCGGGCTATCCTCAAAGCCTCCCGCATAAATTTTTCGTCCGTCAATAGTTTTCACCTCGCATTGATTGTAACCTTCAATTGACCTGAACGCAACGTTCGCGCCAAAACTTTTCCTTGCAATCGCTCCGTGCCTGTGATATAAAGGCGGCAACTGTTTACGGTATTGAAACTTTATGGTCGATTGGTTTATACCGATTGGCGATTGCGCAGAGCCATTACTGCTTGCGGTATTGAAACGGCCTTCCTTTCGCCGAATTCTTTGAAAGATTTTTTGAAGTATTGCGCAGAGCCATTACTGCTTGCGGTTTGTGGCAAATAAAAAATCCCGCCGAACGCTCGACGGGGTTTTTGCTTTATGTCAGCGGGTTAATTTTCTAGCAGTCAAGAAGAAGGCGACCGCCAACGGTATCAGGGCACCGAGCCACGCCATAGGAGCCGCCACGCACGCGCCTAAGTAGCCCAGCCAATCGACTAGGAAGACGGCGGCGGCTATCCGCATGAACAATTCGATGACGCCTGCAATCGTCGGAACCAAACTTTGCCCTAAGCCCTGCAACGTGAACCGGAAGATAAATAGCAGTGCCAACGACCAGTAAAAAATGCTCGTGACGATTAGGAACAGTCGCCCGTACTCGATGACCTGCACAGCCTCGACGCCCACGAACAGTTCGATAATCTCCGCGCCGAGGTAGATATTGAACAGGGCAACCATCACGCTGAACGAGCACGACATCAGGATACATTTCTTGACGCCGCTGACGATACGCCCGAATTGTTTTGCGCCGAAGTTCTGAGCCGTGTAAGCCGCCATAGCGATGCCGAAGGACATCATAGGCATAATCGCAATTCCGTCGACGCGATGAGCCGCCGCGAACGCCGCAACCGCTACGCTCCCCAGTCCGTTCAAAGCCACTTGCAAGACGACCGCGCCGATAGCGATGATTGACGATTGAAAGCCCATTGGCAGACCGATTCGCACATGCTCCAATAAAAATTCTTTGTCGAAGGAGAAATCCTCGCGGCGAACATGCAGATAGGGCACGCGCCTTTTAATGTAGACAATGCAAAGGATATTACCGAGCGTCAAGGCGACAATCGTCGCGCCCGCCGAACCTGGAATGCCTAAGCCGAGACCGATGATTGCAACTGGTTCGAGTAAGATATTTATGCAAAGGGTCGTCGCTTGAATGACGGTTGGCATTTTGCTATCGCCGAGGGCGCGGATTAAGTTCGTGAGCATTTGCAGGAAAACGAACATTACGACGCCGCCATAAACGATTGAGATAAACGAATACGCGCCGTCTAGGATTTCGGGCGGGGTATCCATTGCGATTAGTAATTCACGGCAACCCGCCACGCCGATAATCGTAAGGACGAGCGACGCCGCAAACGATAGCGCGATACAGATTGCCGCAGACCTCCGCACGCCGTCGAAGTCTTTTGCGCCGAAGCTTTGCCCCGTGCAGATTGAAAAGCCGCTTGTCATTCCGCTGATAAAGCCGAGCATTAAGAACATCAAAGGACCTGTGCACCCGACCGCCGCCAATGCCTCGACGCCTAAGAACCTTCCGACAATCAGAGTATCGACAAAGCCGAACAGTTGCTGGAAGACATTGCCCGCCAAAAGTGGTAGCGTGAAGTAAAGTATCAGCCGCGCAGGCTCTCCGACCGTTAAATCCTTGACTGCGCCGCTGTCTTGAGCTTGCATAAAAATTTCCCCTAAGTTAAAATCTTTGGCGATAATATGACGGAGAAAATTTTATGTCAAGGAGGGAATTTTATGGCAAATATTTCTGCACTCGACACATTGAAACGGCTTGGCAAATTCATCGAGATAATTAAAAACACCGTTGATGTTCTCGAAGAAGAAAAGAATTCCATTAGGACGGTTAAAGACTTCACCGCTTGGCTTAAGAAGAAGATTAATCCGTTCGTGGCTGATGTTGGCATGATTCTTTACAAGAAGACAATCGGCAAGAAGCTAAAGGTAGAGGATTTAACGACGCTGATAATAAAGAGCGTCTCCCTTGTCGATAATGCCCTTGCCGTTGTTGAGGAAAATAAAAAGCCTAAAGCCGAACGCTCCTCGACGCTAATAAATACAAAGATTGCCGCTATTGTCTCGGACGTCACGGCACTTGTTAAACCGCTTGCGAAGTTGGGCGATAAAGATTTGTGGTTCCTGTCAATCGTGACAGCGGGCGTTGGTTTGGTTTCAAACGTCATTGCCACGACTGACGGCATAGACGGCGACGAGAAAGCTAAAGTCAACGAAAGTTTTTCTTTGTTAATGAAGTCTGTCAGCTCCGAGGTTGCCAAGAAACTTTTCGCCGCTCCGACAAATCAAATCCTCGCTACTCCTGCCTCGGAATTGGTTAAGAAAGTTACCGCATCTGGTGGTCCATTGGATTTAGTCTTCTCGTTCGTGACAGGGATAACCAACGGCATTGATAAACATAAATCACGACTTGAAAAGTACACCGCTGACGGCATTCCCGAAAAAATCGCTAAGCACGATGCTTTTGTCGACGCGATAGCTACGATTATTCACGACACGTTAAGCGGTTTCATTAAGGGTAGTGATGATGTTGTCTTTGACTTCGTGCGCAGAGTTTTAATGGACGAGGCGACCATTGACGAGAATAAAACTTATATTGACGTTATCGCCGACTTGCTCAAGACACTCAATCCTAAGAACAGCGGCACTTCAGGCGATGATAAAGTTATCTACGTCTTGGAAGATAAAAGCATGGTCTACGGCGACGACGGCGACGACTACATTGGCAACTACGGCTTTTCCAACGTGACGATTTGGGGCGGGCATGATGATGACACGCTCGGTAGCTATAAGACGGACTCCGCCACGCCGAAGAAGAATTCAATCTTCGGCGGACCTGGCGACGATAAAATTTCCGTCTACGATGAGCAAAGTACGATTCACGGCGGTGCGGGCAAGGACTTTATCAACGTGCTCGGAACGAAGAATAAACTTTTCGGAGACGCTGATAATGATTCGATTTATGTTGCAAACGGCGCGAACAATAACACGATAAGCGGCGGTACAGGCGATGATGCTATTCTCTTGCTAGACGAGGCAAAGAACATACTGATTAAATACGCAAGTGGCGACGGCAACGATACGATTTACGGCTTTAACGAGGACGATACCCTTAAAGTCAGCGGCTCCTATAAAACTTCGGCAAGCGGCAATGATGTTATTGTCAAGGCGGGCGAAGGTTCGATTCTGCTCGTCGGCGCGGCAGGAAAGAAGATTAAAATCAACAGCAAGACAATCACACGCGGCAAAGAAGATTCGACTATTGACCCTGTCCCGCCGCCCCAATTCCCGACTCTGCCC
>JAFQZB010000143.1 GCA_017406175.1 Selenomonadaceae bacterium
ATCTTTTCGGGCGACATGTAAACCTTAAGCTGTTCTTCGGTGAGGATTCCCTTTTCCAAGATGATTTCGCGAATCGGGCGGCGGGTGGCGTATGCTTCCTTAGCAAGCATTGAGCATTGTTCGTAGCCGAGGTGCGGGAGCAGAGCCGTCACGACACCGACGGAGCTATCCAACCACTTCTGGCATTGTTCGCGGTTTGGTTCAAGACCCGTCAAGAGTTTGTCTACGAAAGTCCGCGACGCATTGGCAAGATAATTCATCGACGAGCAAAGATTGTAAGCCATAATCGGTTCCATGACGTTGAGTTCAAATTGTCCGTTCTCGACGCCGAGGGTAACAGCCAAATCGTTGCCGATGACTTGATAGCACGCCTGATCCATGACTTCAGCGATAACGGGATTGACCTTGCCGGGCATAATCGACGAGCCGGGCTGACGTTTAGGCAGGAAGATTTCATTCAAACCGCAACGAGGACCCGACGCCATAAGGCGGAAGTCGTTCGCCATTTTGATAAGGACAAGGGCGGTATTCTTCAGCGCGGAGCTAACGTCAACAAAGCCGTCAGTGTTGTTGGTCGCGTCGATGATGTTCGTTGAGGTCTCGAAGTTCTCGTGAGTGATTTCGCGGAGCTTGCGGGCGACAATCTTGATGTAAGCGGGTTCAGCGTTAAGACCGGTGCCGACAGCCGTGCCACCCATGTTGATTAGGCGGATACTGTCAATCGCCCACTCGATACGGCGGATACTGCGACGAATCGCCGAGGCATAAGAGCCCATCTCTTGACCGAGCGTAATCGGAACGGCGTCTTGCAAGTGCGTGCGTCCCATCTTGAGAATATCTTTGTACTCCTCCGCCTTCTGCTCAAGGGCATGGGCAAGATAATCAAGGGCATCGATGACGTTATGGCTCTTGTACGTTAAGCAAACTTTAATAGCCGTCGGGAGTGAGTCATTGGTTGATTGCGCCATGTTCGCGTGATTGTTCGGGCTGATGATGTCGTAGCGTCCCTTTTCCTCGCCGATAATCTCAAGCGCACGGTTGCAAAGGACTTCGTTCATGTTCATGTTGATTGAAGTGCCCGCGCCGCCTTGAATCGGGTCAACAGGGAACTGGTCGATGAACTGCCCGTCGATAATCTCTTCCGCCGCCTGAACGAGTGCGTTGCCAATCTTCCTGTCGAGGCGTCCAGTCTCCATGTTGGCCTGCGCCGCCGCCTTCTTGACTTTGGCAAGAGACTTGATGAAGTCCTCGTCGAGCCTGCGTCCGGTGATTGTGAAATTCTCGATAGCCCGCATTGTCTGCACGCCGTAATAAGCCTCGTCGGGAACTTCAATCTCTCCTAAAAAATCGTGTTCCTTTCTCATGTTAGCACCCTCTATAGAAAATTTTTTACTGCCGCTTATAAAACAACGTTAGCCAAAGCCATGCCGACCGCCACGCTAACAATACACGTAATCAAGCCAGGGATTTGGAAGCTGTGGTTAAAGACGAACTTGCCAATCTGCGTCGTGCCCGTGCGGTCAAAGGCGATACCTGCCAGAACAGTCGCGTAAATCGGAACGAGGAAGTAACCATTAACCGCGGGGAACATACCAATCATAGCCGGCGGCGTGATTCCGAGCGTGATTCCTAACGGAGCCAACGCGCCAATCGTGCCCGCCTGACTTAAGATGACTGCGCTTAGCAAGAACAAAATTATCGCGAAGACCCAAGGATAAGTTGAGATTAGGTCAGCCGCCCCCGACTTGATGAAGTCGATGTTATTGCGTGTCAAAGTGTCGCCCGCCCACGTCAAGCCGAAGATACAATAGACGCCCATTAAGCCGTTGCGGAAGACGGACTGTTCGATAATCGAGTTGACCTTGACGCCGCAAGCGATAATCATCACGCCCGCCATAGCCATCATAACCATTTCAATGCACATCGTCATCGTAAAGGAAACCATCTTATCGCCGAGCATAGCCGAGGGTCTAAGCTCAGGGAAAATACCGAAGATGACGACGATAACGGTTGCCAGAAGGTAAATCCAGACGGCGCGTTTAGTCGAGGCGGAGAACTCTTTAGCCTCAGCGATTTGAGCTTTCTCGTTAATGGGAGCAGCCTCACCACGTGCGACGCGGTCGAGATACTCTTGGTCTTCGGAAAGTTCTTTGCCCATGCGAGCCGCCCATAACGAACCGCACACGACACCGATAAGCGTTGAGGGAATACAGACGATTAGAATATCAATGAGCGTGACGCCCTGCGGAGACAATAGCCCGACGAGTGCGACGGTTGCGGCGGAAATCGGACAGGCAGTAATCGCTTGTTGAGAAGCGATAACCGACATTGAGATTGGTCGTTCGGGACGGACGCCCGCCTCGCGAGCCACTTCAGCGATAACAGGCAGGATACCGAACGAGATATTGCCCGTGCCGCACATGAACGTAAAGACCCAACTAATAATCGGAGCATAATAGCTGATGCGATTCGGATTCTTGCGCAGGAGCTTGACGGCGATTTGAATCAAGTAATCCATGCCGCCAGAGGCCTGCAGAGTTGCCGCGATAACGACGACCGTCATGATAATCATAATGACATCGATAGCGGGATTGCCCGGCGCGAGTCCAAAGCCGAAAACTAAAATTGCAATGGCAAAACCACTCGACATGCCGAGGAAGATTCCTCCGTAGCGTGCGCCGATGATTAACATCGCCAGCACTACCGCTAATTCAGCCCAAAACATACGACCACCCCTTTTACAGAAATTCTTTCTTGTATACAAAACATGAGCCAATTTTAGCCGTCCGCCTGGTAATCGTCAATCCAATATATTTTTATGCTTATTTGCCAAATTGTTAATAAGAACGCGCACGATTGACGGCGCAAGACAAGTAAGATATAATCGCCCAAAATTGATTCATAGAAAATTCATTTGGAGGATAAAGACATGTGCGGGATAGTCGGATACATTGGAGATAAGAAGGCGGCACCGATTCTTTTGGACGGGCTGACGAAGTTGGAGTACCGCGGCTACGACTCGGCGGGGATAGCTGTCGATTGCGGCGACGAGATTTTTATTGAGAAATCAGTTGGTCGATTGGACGCGCTTAAAGACAAGCTCAAGAACAGATTGCCCGTTGGTACGGTCGGCATTGGTCATACACGTTGGGCGACGCACGGCAGACCCTCAGATAGCAACGCCCACCCGCATACCGATTGCCACGGAGATTTCGTCGTCGTGCACAACGGCATTATCGAAAACTATCTGCCGCTCAAAGAAGAGTTAATCGCTCGCGGGCATAAGTTCACGTCCGAGACTGATACGGAAGTCATCGCGCACCTGCTGGAAGAAGTTTATCAAGGCGACTTCGTGGCGGCGGTTCGTGAAGTCCTAAGCAAAGTCGAAGGCTCCTACTCTTTGGCGTTCATGGCGAAGGCTCATCCCGATATTTTGCTTTGCGCTAAGCAGGACAATCCGTTAATCGTCGGCTTGGGCAAAGGGGAAAACTTCATAGCCTCGGATATTCCCGCCATTATCAATCACACGCGAGACACTTACATTTTGAACGACGGCGAACTTGCCCTTGTCAAAAAAGATTCCGTGCTCGTCATGAACCGTCAAGGCGGCATCGTCATAAAGAAAATCTTCCACGTGACTTGGAATGCTGAGGCGGCGGAAAAGGGCGGCTACGAACACTTCATGCTTAAGGAGATTAACGAGCAACCTAAAGCCGTGCGCGACACCATGAGCAAACGCATTGCCAAAGACGGCGCGTCAATCGTCCTCGACGAGCTGAACTGGGATAAAAGTTTCCTCGACGGCATCGACAAGATTTATATCGTGGCGTGCGGCACGGCGTATCACGCGGGATTGGTCGGGAAATTTTATATCGAACGGCTAGCCCGCAAACTCGTTGAAGTCGATTTGGCTAGCGAGTATCGATACCGCAATCCGATTGTTGACGACAAGACACTTGTTATCGTCGTCAGTCAGTCGGGCGAGACGAGTGACACCTTAGCCGCCTTGAAAGAATCTAAACGGCTCGGCGCGAAGACTTTAGCGATAACTAACGTCGTCGGCTCGTCGATTGCCCGCGAAGCTCATCAAGTCATTCACACGTGGGCGGGCCCGGAGATTGCGGTTGCCTCGACCAAAGCTTACACCACGCAACTAATCCTAATGTTCATGCTGGCTTTGTACATGGCTCAGCTTTGTGAGACGTTGCCCGCCGAAAGAATCCGCGAATTGATTTGCAAGCTGAAGAAAATCCCCGCGCAAATTTCGGAGACGCTTTCCGACGTGGAGCCGATTAAAACCTTTGCTAGGCAATACGGCTTCAACGAGGACGTGTTTTATATCGGGCGTTCGTTGGATTATTCCGTTGCCTTGGAGGGCGCACTTAAGCTCAAAGAGATTTCATACATTCACGCGGAGGCTTATGCTTCAGGCGAACTCAAGCACGGGACTTTAGCTTTAATCGTCGAGGGCGTGCCAGTCATCGCGCTTGCCACTCAAAAGAGCGTCTACGAAAAAACTTTGTCTAACATCAAGGAAGTCAAAGCACGTGACGCGATTGTTATCGGAATAGCGGCGGCGGGCGACACCGAGCTTGAAAAATACCTCGACCACGTTATCTTTGTACCGGAGACTGACGAGCTGTTGATACCGCTTTTAACCGTCGTCCCGTTGCAACTGTTAGCTTACTACGCGGCGATAACTCGTGGTTGCGACGTGGACAAGCCCCGCAACCTTGCTAAGTCCGTGACTGTTGAGTAATGAACGCTTTCTTTCAAGACGAAGACTCGACGCTTTATCTTGCCGACGCCTTAGCATTGTTGCCGAGGTTCCCTGCCGAGTTCGTTGACGTTATCTTTGCTGACCCGCCCTATTTCCTGTCGAACGGCGGCATCACTTGCAACGGCGGCAAGATGGTTTCCGTCAACAAGGGCGATTGGGATAAAGTAGCGACGCTTGAAGATAAGCACAAGTTCAATCGGCGGTGGATAAGGCGTTGCAAGCGAATTCTCAAGCCGAACGGCACGATTTGGATTAGCGGCACCCTGCACAACATTTATTCGGTCGGCATGGCTCTTGAGCAGGAGGGCTTCAAGATAATGAACAATATCACCTGGCAGAAGACGAACCCCGCGCCGAATCTCAGTTGCAGATACTTCACGCACAGCACCGAGACGATTCTTTGGGCAAAAAAAAACTCTTCCGCTAAGCATTACTTCAACTACGAGCTGATGAAGGAGCTTAACGGCGGCAAGCAGATGAAGGACGTTTGGACTGGAGCCTTGACGCCGCAACGTGAAAAACTCTTCGGCAAGCACCCGACGCAGAAGCCGCTTTACTTGCTGGCAAGAATCCTTCTAGCGTCGACTGTCGAAGGCGATTTGGTCTTAGACCCTTTCTGCGGTTCAGGGACGACGGGCGTTGCTTGCAAGTTGCTTAGCAGGAAGTTTATCGGCGTCGACAATAACCCCGACTTCATCGAACTGGCTAAAGAAAGGTTGATTCACGCTCATGAACAGAAACTTTGAAGATTGGCTCGCGACGTTCCGCAATTCGATTAACGGCTACGACTACTACACGGACTTTGCTAAGGCCTATGACAATGCCGAACGCCTCAAGCCGGAGATTTACCTTTTGAACTCGTTGGTTGGCTCGAAGGATATCGAACGCGACTTTGAAAATCTTTTGGCGAAGTATCCCACTTGCTTAAAGGCGGTGCCGATTCTCTTGGCGGTTCGTCAGAATGAAATTTTCTGCGCCGATACGAATTACAACTTTGACACGCCGACGCAGTCAGTTGAACAGTACAAGCACTTCATGCGAGCTACGGGGCTTTTCGACTTGTTGCAAAGTCACGTCAGCAACTTGTATGACTACGTAACGGGCGTTGAGGTCGGGCTTGATTCAAACGGCAGGAAGAATCGCGGCGGTCATCAAATGGAAAACCTCGTTGAGAGTTTCTTAAAGCAAGCGGGCGTCGCTTATCGCAAGGAAATGTATCTTGCCGATGTGGAGAAAACTTTTGGGCTTGACCTATCGAAAATTTCTGCGGGCGGAACTTCGACTAAGCGGTTTGATTTCGTCGTTAGGACTTCGGCAGCGGTCTTTGGTATCGAAACCAATTTTTATGCAAGCGGCGGTTCAAAGCTCAATGAAACTGCGCGAAGTTATAAAATGCTTGCGGAAGAATCGAAGAGTATTGGCGGCTTCAAGTTCGTTTGGATAACTGACGGCGACGGTTGGAAGTCTGCGCGGAAGAATTTAAAAGAGACGTTCATTGTCCTAGACACGCTGTACAACATTGCGGACTTGGAGCACGGAACTTTCAGGGAGCTTTTCAATGAATGAACGAGTAGAAATCTTAGGCGTGAAGGTCGACGCGGTGACAATGTCGCAAGCCGTCGAACGCGTGATAAATTTAATCGGAGCGGGCAAGCCGTCAATGGTAGCGACTGCCAATGCCGAAATGCTTTTGAACGCCAC
>JAFQZB010000144.1 GCA_017406175.1 Selenomonadaceae bacterium
AGAATGAACATCGACTGCATTATTGTCGACAAAACATTTTTACTCCGAACCATTCCCCCATAGAAAAGAGCTACTGCCGGCGTCATTATAAAAACCAATGCCGCGCTTATCAGTACCCACGCTGTATCTCCACTGTTCATAACAATCACTGCCTAACTAAAAATCTTTATCAGCTGATAGCGGGATTATACCATAACAAAAAAGCATGTAAATAGCCCAAGCCGTTGTATTCTTGAATACATTTATTGATAGATTTACCATAATCATTAGGGATAAACTTGGTTTTCCTTCCCCCGCACCCCCAACCCAATTTAAAGAAACACGAGGAAGGCAGAGTAGAAGTACCGTAACCAAAAATCACTCTCGCATCAGTCGACAATAACTCCAGCAAAATTCTCTGTCACAATCTCCAAGAGATTTGGTTACACAAGTTCCTCATGAACTCTTTACTTACAAATGGCGTCAGGACGCCAAAAAGCTGATTTCGGTTACACCTTTTGGGGGAAAGGTTACACCCCTTTCGAGAGAGAAGTTACACCTTTTTTTCGGGTGGTTACACAGTAGGTTACACATTTTTAGGGACTGTGTAACCAATTGTGTAACCAGTTTTTATGACGATTTTAGCCATTTTTTGGCGTCAGGACGCCATTTAATTGTTCAGAAAATTCTGTGGTTACACGGTTACACAGGTTACACAATTTTTTTATACATTTATAGGAGAAAAAAAAAGTGTGCAAGTTTACATTTTGACCGATGTGTAAAGTTGCGTACATTTTTTTTTCCTTATAGGAGACAACAAATTATTGTGTAACTGTGTAACTTTTAAAGAAATATATATATAAATGGCGTTAGGACGCCAAAAAAACGGTTACACTTTTGGTTACACAATGGTTACACAATGCGAAAAGTGTGTAACCTTTTTTTAGGCAAACAAAAGCCCTTCCTCTCTTGTGTTTCACCCTTTAGAGTTGGGGGCACAGGGGGAAGGGCAAGCGTTTCGAGCGGCATAAATACTGCGTAGTTGTTGATTCCTCGAAGAACTTCTGAATTTATTCGCCTTCGTTCAAAGTTTGAGTGCTGAGTTTGTAACAGCGAGTGCATGCTTTACCGAGTTTTTTATTTACGGTAGAGAGAGGATTCTTTCGTCCCTTTTCAGTTGTGTCAGCAGGGATGAAAAAGCCGTCTTCAATTAAATCCGAAACGAGCTTGTGGTAGTCAAAGCCGTTACGGTTACACTCGTCTTGCAGGAATTTTGCGGCAATGTATGTGTAACCGTCATTGTCGTTGAGTTTACCGCAAATTGTTAGCATACGGTCAAGCGGAACATTGCCGCCGATGAAACGATTTTGATTCTGCGCGATAATTGCTAAGACAAAGTTTCTTTCTCTGACTGTGTCAGAAATTTCGGTGGTAGTTGGAATGAGTTTAAAAATTGCATTCGAGTTTTGAATAGCGTCGTCGATAGGGAGAATGTCGGAGTCGGTTAAGACAGCATTCAACAGGGCATCGGCGAGAGTCAAGACCGCCATGTAGCGACAATACTCGTTGAGCAATTCGGGATATTTGGCGGTGAAAAGTGCGACGAGGTTTTGATAGGTTTCGCGGAGCGTTTCAAAGCCGAGCTGAAAGATTTTGTCGATAACGAGAGGGAAAACAAGTCCGTGATTTTCCTTGATTGTGTCATGGATGATACGACAAGTGTCAGCGGACAAAATTTCTTTGGCAACGTTGATAGAAAGTAGGCGAGTATTGGCACCGCCTGTAACATTATCTGCAAGGAGTTGAGTTTCGCCGGTCATGATAGCAATCGTTCGCCAGTCTTGAAGTTTGCGCAATGTGGAATCTTTGTTGAGTTTGGTACGCCCTAAGCCGTTGGCGAGAGCATAAACAAGAGTATCGAATTGTTCTTTGAGTTTAGAATCAGCAACTTGTTTCTCATCGACAAGAAAGGCGAAGTCGTTGACATCAGCAGCCGCGCCTGCAAGTCCGTTTTTGGTGGCATCGAAAGAGCGAATTATTTTTTCGTCACCGACAGCGGAAGCGGCGAGATACAAGGCAGTGGTTTTGCCAGCGCGAGTCGGAGCGCAGATATACAGCAGGAAATTTCGTTCGCCTAAAATTTTGAGCAGAATAGGAGCAATGGCGGTAGCAATCATAATTCTTGCGACAGGAGATTTTTTCGCCAAGAGATAAACATGTTGCCAATCCTCAAGGTTGCCTACTTTGCGCAAGGACTTGGCGAAAAGGCTAAGGGAATCAACGATGACGCTAATGTTTTTGTTTTCGTTGCTGATGGAGCAAAGACGACGCGGGTCAATAAAATAATCTCTGCCGTCGAAAGTGTACCAGCCACAACGCGGTACGGAATATTCGAGAGGAAAATTGATTTCATTGGCGGCGGCGAAGGCGTCAAAGTATTCGACCAAGCCAGCGGCATTTTGACTGGTAACGGGCAAGTCTGCGTTAGCTAAATCGACGAGCTTGCGATGATTGAAGACGGTTGCTTTTTCAGTTGGAGGTAACTTTTTCCATTTTCCGTCTTGTGTCATATAGGCTAGAGTTACCTTGTAAATTTTTTCGTCTACGCTGAAGGTTTTTCCGGTGATGATGATGGGGCGACGACAAATCGTTATCATAGTTTCACCGGCAACTTTTTCAATGCCGTTCTCGTTAGAAATACTGTAACCTTTAGGGAAGGTAATTTTGCGCGCAACGTCATCTGAGATAGCAAAGGATAACGAATTGATTTCGGCTTTAATTTCAGTGCGACGAGTTAGCAAATTGTTTTGCCGCGAGCTAATATCAGTAGCTTTATCCTTAACATCATAGTTCCAATCGTTGACGGAGACTTTTTCCGACCTGTTCTTGTCGCCGTAATTCTTTATTTCGCGCTTGAGATTGGAAAAAGCTTGCTTATCGAAAAGTTTAGCAAAAGCCGCTGCTGCTAAAATGTCTTGGGAGAACATAGTATTGCTATCGAATTTTTCAAGATTGCGGAGTTTTTCCAGTGCCGCTTTTTTTTCTGTTTCAAAGTCAGTAAGAGCTTTATTGACGGATTGAAGTTCGCTTTTGAGCTCCTCAATTTGTGTGGCAGGATCATAATCAATCTTTTTTTTATCCGATGGCTTGAAATCTGAATGAAGTTCGTACCACTCACGATAAATTTCTTTAGCATCGTAACCATTTTGCGTGGCGAGGAGATAAAGAGTCCCGATATCATAGCCGTTGCGATTAAAGCCATTCCACTTATATTGGCATTCACCGTCTTTGAAACGCTCATCGGTTCTGCTCCACTGTTCCCAATCGCTGTAGTTCATGCCGATATTTTTTAAAGCCATACCAACAGCGAGCCAATCGTCGTAGGTCAGAGTAGAGGGATTGATAAAATCTAGCATACGGCGAACACGGAATTCTTTAAAGTCGGGATTGTCGTCAGAGAAATCGAGGAAGTTTTTTTCAACGGATTTTGCTTGTGTTTCTGTTGGTAGAGTTATAGCAATCAGAGTATTCAGTTTCTCGTCGATTTGAGCAGGAGAAAAACTCAAGCCAGAATTTTCGACGATATGGCACATAGGAGCATTTTCTGCGCCGAGCTTATAATTAAAGGTCGAGGGCGTGCGGAGAATACGGGGTAAATCACCGACACTATCAATGCTTTTTTTGAAAATCCCAGCGCGAAGTCTAACGAGTTCAATCATACGACTGTTCCGATTTTTGAGTTCCTCACGGTTTTGGTCGGTGATTTTAATGGGTTCGTTGAAGATAAAGTAGGCATGAAGCCCATATCCGGAGAATATGAGAATGGACGGCGTGAAAGGCAAGAAAGATTTTGCCTCTTCGAAGTTGGACGGAAATTTATCAGCATCGCCTTTGTGAGCATTGGAGCGAATATCGATGTCTACTACAATGGCGGTTTGATAAGAAACAGAATTTTCGTCACCGCGCTTGCCGCCAATAGGTTCGATATTGACAGTATTGACGGAGTGGTATACGTCGACGCCACTATCTGCAAGGTCAATTGCTTTTTGAACCATAAGAGAAATTTGCATGGGAAGCGCGAAAGGAAAAGTCTCTTTCCCTTGTTTCGTCCACAAATACACGAAGTTCGATTCGGGGATTTTGTCGTAAAGCTGATGGAGAAATGTCGTTAATTCTTCAAATCTCCTTTGGTTTTTGGTTACATTCATGTTATAATGCCTCCAGTAGTACAAGTTCGTTTATTCGCGCCGCTAACAACGGCGTCAATTTTTTTATAAAAGTTTTTGTTTGGAGTGATTCTCCTTGTGTTATTTTATTCGTCACTATTTAAATCTTTACTACGTATTGTGACGTAACAAAGGATAATACATTCTGCAGAAAAAAGCAAGAAAAACCGACGTAGTTTTTACGCCGGTGATGATTCTTCTATTTTAGATGATAACCCCAGTAGCCAACTTGGGTCTATGTTAAGGACTTGTATTAGTGCAATTAAATTTTTTAAAGGAGGTTCACGTGTTCCATTTTCGTATGCAGCTATTAAAGGTCTTGAAACGCCGATTTGTTTTGCAAGTTCGGTACGATTGAAGCCGCGTAATTTTCTCATCATTTTGATTCGCTCACCGAAAAGTTTTTTTCTTTCTTCTTCCGGCATTCTAAGTGGATTTTTTAGCGAATTTTCTTCGTTTGTTTTGTTGAGCTGTTTATTAAATTTTTCAAAATCAAGTAATCCAGTAGCAATAGCAGTTAAAGGATATTGACTTAATTCTTTAGCTAATCCCTGTTAGTCATGGTAGTTTGCCTCCTGTTATATAAAAGTGAATTGAAACTCGAAA
>JAFQZB010000145.1 GCA_017406175.1 Selenomonadaceae bacterium
AGGGCGGATTATCGTTGGAAGGTTCATAAGACGCACTGAAGGCATTGCGCACGTCGTTAAGGCTCAAATGATTGCCGGTGCGCTCGTCCCAACATAAACCAGCCGCCGCGCCGCCGCCGTGATCCCAGAAGACAAAAACTCTATGGTCAGCGGTGTAGTTCTCCTTGCCGTAGCGAATGAAATCAGTTAGCGTCTGGACGTGCCCCATATCAGCATCTTCAAAGGAGCCAATGCGCTCCAATCCGTTCGAGCTATAAAGGTAGAACTCGACGGCGTCGCTAGAGACGACATCATTTTGCCATTGCTGAGTGCCGCCAGTCATGATTAGGAACTTGATATTCGGCGGGAGTTTGACATTGAGGAGTTCTTGAAAGTCATTAGACGCCGCGCCGCTACTTGTCTCTAAATCCGTGCCGCAAAGATACCAATAGACAATCCAGGTATCGTCCGTCTTGTATGTGTCGCTGAAGTTCGCGGACTTGTTCGCTTGCTTAGTTACGTTGCCGCCCGCCGAATCATCGCCGCAACCAGCCACGACCAGCGTAGTCACCAAGAACATTGCGATTAGAAGTCGTCGAAAGGTCTGCATGTCATCATCTCCTTTAAAAAAAGGGCTAGCGATTAGAAATCCTAACCACTAACCACTGATAGTCGATTAAAATCATTTGCCGCTTACGAACTTAGCAACGGCTTGGGGGTCTTGCGGTGCCCAATACATTTTGCCATCGGAACCTTGTACAGCCTCGCAGGTGACTTCAAGGGTCTGTTCGGGATTGAGCGGGAACTCGTTGATGAAGTTGTCGATTGATTCAAGCGCGAACTGTTGGAACTCTGCGCTTTCCTTTAGTTGTTCAGCAGTCAAGCCTTGCGCCTGAAGCTCGCCATAAGCGGTGCCGAGTGCGACTAAGTCAGCGTTGTTCTCTGCGACTTGCGCGGCTCCCGCCTGATTAATCGTCGTGGCTTTGAGTTCAATGACAGGATTTTTAGCGTCTTCCTTTTTGACGGTGGCTTTCATATCCATTCCCGCATGAAGTTTAGCTACGTAGTTGCCAGTCATCTCCGCGACGGACTCATCGCTAAGCGGATATTGTTTAAAGGCGTCGACAATCGGAGCAAGCACTTGGTCTTGAACGGCTTCAACGTCTTTTTCAGTCATGCCAGCCGCCTTCATGTTCTCATCTTCGATAATGCCGTAAGCGTACAGCTGCGCATAGGCGAGAACGGCTTTATCGGGCGTGCCCTCGACTTTGACTTCTTCAGCCTTAGCGGGAGCCTCGTCCTTTTTAGCGGTGTCTTCTTTCTTGCCGCCGCAACCGACTAAGCACAGCGCGAGCAAAAGCGTCAACGCTCCGAAAACAATTTTCCTAACCATAGAAGAATCCTCCAATCAAGTTATTTGAAGTTGACCCGCGACGAATCATCGCGGGGGCAACGAGTGCCCTTTACTTATCAGCCAGCTTGCCGAGCGTTATGAAGTCCATTAGCGCGTTCACGTCGTCTGGTGCCCAATGGGTATTGCCGTCCGTGCCCGTGACTTTCTTGCAAGTAACCGCGCAGGTCATTTCCGGCTGAAGGGACAGTTCCTTAAGATATTTGCCAAAGACCTCGACCGCTAGCTTTTGAACTTCGGGATTGGATTTCAACTGCTCGTCCGTCGCGCCGTCCGATTTGAGTTTGCCGACCATGCCGATTAGCGCGATTAGCTCATCATTTGGCGCAAAAGCCGCGGCGTTGTCCGTCATGTTAAAAGGCGTCGTCGTCAGCTCGACTACGGGGCGTTCGGCGTCGTCAGTCTTTAGCGTGGCTTGAAACTTAATTCTAGCCTTGCTACTGTCGTAGAAGACGTTCGCTAAGTCGTCCGCGCTCTGTTCGCTAAGCGGCACAATCCCATTAAACGACGCCTCGAAGACTTTAATCATCATCTTGCGCAAGTTCTTGTTATCCTCTTCGGAAAAGCCCGCCGCCGCCATGTTGGGTGATTCGCCCATAGTGACTAGCTCCGAGTAAGCGAGTATTGCCTTATCGGGCGAGCCAACGACTTTATCCGCGCCGCCGCAACCGACGATTAGCAAGCCCGCCAAAATCATCGCACCTGCCAAAACTTTCCTGAACATAAAGCAATCCTCCTTTCGTTCGCCCGCATTATACCAAATATTTTTCCCGACGCAACACGAACTTCAAAAAGTGACATGCTAAACCCAAAGGTGCAAACCTTTTAGCGGTGAATTCCTTCTGCCAAGGTTCACGGCATTTTTGAGCTTCGCTCGGAGTGCAAGTGGCTGATACCGTTACATCAACTGATTAGGCTAACTGGCTATGAATCATTCATGTTTATGTTGCCAGCGGTCGCCGTCCATGGCGATTGGTTTTCTTTTTCGTTCATGCTTAGGCAAAATTTTTTTGCTTAAAAGGAATTATCGACGCCGCGAAGAATATAGGGGCAAACACATTCGGCAATAGCGGAAGGAGCTGTTGGTTCATGGCAACATTCAATATCAGAGGTAAGAACATCGAAATCACTCAGCCGTTGCGCGAGTACGTCGAAAAGCGCGTTGGCAAAATTACCAAGTACTTCGACAACATGGAAGAAATCTCCGTATTGCTCTCGGTCGAAAAGGATCGGCAGATTGTCGAGGTCACGGCGGAAGTTCGTGGCGGGCTCATCTTGCGCGGGCAGGAGTCTAACGTCGACATGTACACTTCGATTGACTTGGTCGTCGAGAAACTCGAACGCCAGATTCACAAGCAGAAGACGAAACTTGAGCGGCGTTTCCGCAATGGCGGCATTAGGGCAGAGGCGTTCGGCGAATCGAAAGTTCAAATCGATCACGAGGACGAGGGCGAGTACCCCATTGTCAAGACGAAGCACTTTGTTGTTAAGCCCATGGACGTGCAAGAAGCTATCATGCAGATGAACTTGCTTAATCACAATTTCTTCGTGTTCCGCGATGCACAGACCGAGCAAATCTGCGTCGTTTACAAGCGCAATGCTGGTGCCTATGGTCTTTTGGAATTCGACGGCTGAGGCAAAATTTTTTATCGAAGTTGACGATTAAAAGGTTGCGTGTTAAAATACGCGGGCAATTAGATTTTCGAGCATCAAAGCGGAGGGAGGGATATTGAATGGCCAATGAAGTCAAAGTTGGGAAAAACGAATCCATAGACAGTGCTCTCCGCCGCTTTAAGCGTACCTGTCAAAAGGCGGGCACGCTCGCAGAGGTTAGAAAGCGTGAACATTATGAAAAACCCAGCGTCCGCCGCAAGAAAAAATCAGAGGCGGCTCGCAAGCGGAAGTATCGTTAATCCTTAGACAAATAACAAAGGCCGCTGCCAGCCTTGCGGGTTGACGGCGGCTTTTTCGTGATTCTAATCTTAGTTTAACAATCGCAAGCCATAATTTATTTAACGACAGATGAAGGGAGACTCGTATAACAATATGCCTGAAAATAAATCCTCGCCGCCCAAGGATAGGACGGGGATAATTTCCATGATAAAAGTTTTGCAACACTTCGGAATTAAAGACTTGCAAAAAATTTATGATGAAAACCCTGATACGGACGACCGCTTGAACTGGGGAAAGCTTAAAAATCTGGCCCAAAAGTATAAGGTCAACGGTACGCTCATTCGTCCAGCCGTCGATGAGTTACGCGAGATTGAATACCCCGCCATCGTCAGAATGAGTGACGGTGCGTATATCGCTATCGGTAGCACAAATGATGAAGTCGTTTTGGCGATTGACCCGCGAGAAAACAAGCCCCAAGCTATTCCAATGAAGAAATTCTTAGAGAATTGGTCAAGAGATATGATGATTTTCTCTGCGGCGTTTAATTGGGCTTACATAAAGAAAAAATATAATATCGATTGGTTCTGGAGAGTTATCAAGCGTTATAAAAAACATCTCTTGGAAGTGGTAGCGGCATCATTATTCATTCAAGTGATGGCAATTGTCTTTCCACTCATCACGCAGGTTATAATCGATAAAGTTATCAGCAACAACGGATTATCTACGCTTACGGTTATCGGTTATAGCATGATTTTGTTCTTTGCTTTGCAATCACTCCTTACAGCATTGAAAACTTACATACTCAATCACACGACAAACAAACTAGATGCTATCTTGGGAACGAGGCTTTTTCGTCACTTAGTTTCTTTGCCTCTAACCTACTACGAAAATAAACGCGTCGGCGAAGTTCTTTACCGTATGGATTTGCTAGACCGAGTTCGCAACTTTTTCACGGGTCCTGGATTAATGGCAATGCTTGACGTTTTATTTTCCGTAGTATTTATCGCTTTTATGCTTTGGTATTCCGTGCCCTTGACTTTAATTGTGCTTTTGGTAATCCCGCTATATTCAGTTCAGCTTTTGGCTATGCCACTTCTCATGAGCAAAATGAGTGGTATTTTTCAAGCACGAATAGCAGTTCAAGCTTTCATGGTCGAATCAATTACTACCATAGAGACAGTTAAAGCTTTGGCAATAGAGCCTCAAACAAATAATAGATGGGAAAATCTCAACTCCACTTATATCCGCAAGATGTTTGAGATGAGAAAGTTTATGCTTTTCCTTAATGGATACAGAGGAATTGCCGACGGAGCGATAACACTTGGGGTTCTTTGGTATGGCGGCAATATGGTCATGAATGGCGAATTCACACTCGGTCAACTGATTGCCTTCCAGATGATTTCGCGGCAAGCAACGGGAGCTTTAACAAAGTTCTTGATGCTGTGGTGGGATATTTTTATGTTCAGAATGGCTCTCGAGATGATAGGAGACATTTTGAATACACCGATGGAACCGATTATGCACGAGCTGGGCAAACGCGGTGACGAGCGAATTGACGGAGCTATTGAGTTCAAAAATGTTTCCTTCCGATACCGTGTTGACTTGCCGCTTGTCTTAAAGAAAATAAATCTAACTGTCTTGCCTGGTCAAAAAGTCGGTATCGTTGGTCGTTCGGGTTCGGGCAAGTCAACGTTGACGAACTTGGTACAAAACCTTTATATCCCCGAAGAAGGCTCCGTTACTGTAGGTGGCGTCAATACCCGCGAGGCGAATCTTTCTTGGCTTAGAGAGCAAGTGGGCGTTGTAATGCAGGAAAATTACCTTTTCAACTCCAGTGTTCGCGATAACATTGCAATCAGCCGCCCGACTGCGACAATGGACGAAATTATCCGTGCGGCACGCTTGGCGGGTGCTCATGATTTTATCTTGGAACTCAAAGAAGGTTACGATACTAAGGTTGGCGAACGCGGCGATTCACTCTCTGGCGGTCAACGTCAGCGCGTGGCTATTGCTCGTGCCTTGCTTGCCAATCCGCCCGTTTTGATTTTCGACGAGGCAACAAGCGCACTCGACTATGAATCCGAAAGAGTTATCTTCAACAACATGGGCGCAATCGGAGAAAAGCGGACGATGCTTATCATTGCTCACAGATTAAGCGCGGTGCGTCGTTGCGATAAAATTATCGTTATCGACAAGGGCGAAATCGTCGAGAGCGGCACGCATGAACAATTACTGGCACTCGGCGGACTATATCGTTATCTTTACGACCAGCAAGAAAGCAGAGGGTAGACACGATGAAAAAATTTTTTAAATGGCTAACTCGCGGGGAAGAAGTGGATAAAGAAACAGAATTCTTGCCGGCGATACTCGAAGTGACGGAAACGCCTCCTTCGCCGACGGGACGGCTTGTCATGTGGTCAATCTTGCTTTTAGTCGTTACCGCGTTGGCTTGGTCAATCTTAGGACACATTAACGAAGTCGCGGTTGCGGCGGGCAAGGTCATTCCCACCGGGCAAATCAAAACCATTCAGGTTAAGAACAAGGGTATCATCAAAGAAATTAACGTTGAGGAAGGACAACTCGTTGAGGAAGGTGACGTTCTCGTTGTCCTAGACCCGACGACGACGACCGCAGATTATGACAGCTTAAAGAAACGCGCCGCCTATTATAAGCTCGACATTCAACGCTTGACGGCGGAGCTTACGCAACAACCTTTTACACCGGAAGAAGACCCCGACCTTGAGGCGCATGACCTAGCGTCGGAGATGGCTCTTTATCAAAGCCGCACTTCAGATTATCACACGCAACGCCAAAGCCGTGTAGACGTTATCAATCAGAAGATAGCTAAACTGCAAGCGACGCAAGCGACCTACGAGAAATTCGCACAGGTTTTAGCTATCGAACAGGAAAAGGAAGCACGCCTTACCGACTTGAGCGAGCAAAATGCCATTTCCCAATTCCAGCTCCTCGAACAGCAAAGCAAGACGATTGAATACGCCAAAAATGCACAGGCACAACTTGACGAACTCAACAGCATTAAAGCGGAAATCGCCGAAGCTCAGCAGAACTTAGCGAACGTCGACGCCTCTTATCACAAAGACATAATGACAGCACTCGTTGAAGCTAAGAAGGAATATTATGCCGTCAGCGAGTCGATTAAAAAGGCTGACGAGGATTCACGCATGGCAACGATTTACGCGCCGACTTCGGGAAGAGTTTACAACTTGAATGTCCATACGCTCGGCGGTATCGTGACTGACGCTCAACCTTTAATGCAGATTGTCCCCGAAGATGTTAAGCTTGAGTTTGAAGTCTACGCGGACAACAAGGACATTGGTTTTATCAAAGTCGGGCAAGAAGCGGAAGTTAAGGTCGAGACGTTCAATTTCCAAAAGTTCGGCATGTACAAGGCTGAAGTCATGGAGATAAGCGCGGACGCCGCCAACGAGCCTAACGACCAGCAAAAGCACATGAAATATAAGCTCCTCCTCGACCCGACGAGCAATGATATTAACGTCTATGGTCAGCCGGCAAAACTCGAAGTCGGTATGAACGTCAGCGCGGAAATTAAAATCAAGGAGAAGAGAATAATTGACTTCTTCCTTGACCCGTTCCGCCGCTATACATCCGAAGCTTTAAGGGAGCGGTGATTTATGGCAGAAAATAAAAATCCAACTCCTGATGACAAAAAGTTGACTCTCTCCAAAGGGCAAGCTATCGGCAAGATTGAACCAAAGAAAATTCCGCTCGATAAAGAAAAGTCCGATGAACTCGATACTGAAGTTAAAGAAGCCGATTACAGCGGCATTGTCAACGGTATAGACACGGGGCTTGCTTGCCTTATCGCCATAGCGAAATACTACAACATTCCAGCCGATTATCGCCAACTCGAACGCGCTTACGTCTTGAAAGAAGGCAGTATAGATTTTATGACTATTGTTTTAGCTGCCCGCGATTTGAAGTTGAAAGCTAGAATGTATAAAGGCTTAAAAGAGGCAGACTTAGACCGGCTGGTTTATCCCGTCTTAATCAAATTGCATTCGGGCAGAAGCGTCGTCATAACGACAATCCGCGAGGGAAATATTTACGTAATGGATCCAGCGTTTTCGCAACAGCCCGTTAAAGTCGACCGCTATAAGCTTTTAATGGACTGGACTGGCGATGCAATACTTTTTACGCGCCGCTATGAACTTGACAAGAAGAAAAGCAAATTCGACCTCAAATGGTTCGTGCCAGTCATGATGAAGTACTTGCCTTTATGGCGAAGTGTTTTGTTCCTTTCGTTAATCTTGCAAGTGCTAGGTTTGGCGTCGCCGTTCTTCGTGCAAAATATAATCGATAAAGTCTTGGTGCACAGAGCAGCAGAGGCATTGGATATTCTTGTCCTAGGCATGGTTATTTGTACGCTCTTCCAACAGATAATGGATGGCTTGCGCACCTATCTTTTTGCAAACATTACCAGCAAGATGGACGTGGTGTTGAGTTCACGCCTATATAGAAATATTACCGCATTGCCAATCAGCTACTTCCAAAAATGGCAAGTCGGTGATGTAGTCTCGCGTGTCGGCGAACTGGAAACTTTGCGTGGGTTCATGACGAATAATAGCTTAATGATCGTCCTTGATATTACCTTCGCGCTGATTTATATCGCCGTCATGTTCATCTATTACAGCTGGATACTTACTGCCGTTGTCTTATGTATGATTCCAGTGTTTGTTCTCTTGAACTTAATCGTTGCGCCGATATTCAGACGTTTGATTAACGAAAGATTTTTAATCGCCAGTGAGAATCGCTCCTTCCTTATCGAGACGATAACTGGTATGCATACGGTTAAAGCCTCAAGCGTCGAAAGTCAATTTGTCCGCCGCTATGAAGAAATGCTTGCCCGTTTGGTTAAAGCTGCCCTCAATGTTGTCAATTTGGCTAACGTCGCAAGTTCAATTGCTACCTTCTTTAACAGCATGTTTAACCTCGTAATCTTGTGGGTCGGTGCCTATTACGTCATGGAAGGTGACATTACTGTCGGCGAATTGATTGCCTTCCAGATGATTGCAAGTCAGTTAATCGCGCCGATTATGCGTCTTATCAATCAGTGGCAAGACTTTCAAAGAATCCGCGTTTCTATGGAGAGAATGGCGGACATCATGGACGAGGACACCGAGCCTGCGTTCAATCCTTCCCGCACGACGCTACCTAGCCTGCGCGGAGAAATTGCCCTAGAAAAGCTAGCGTTCAGCTACACGGAAGAGGGCGGCAAGGTTTTAGATAATGTCAACATAAGAATTCCTGCTGGCATGAAAGTCGGCATTGTCGGGCGTTCAGGCTCTGGCAAGTCGACGCTGACGAAATTAATTCAGCGGCTTTATGTGCCTGACACGGGACGAATTTTGATTGACGGCGTGGACATTGCCCAAGTTGAGCCGGCGTGGCTTCGTCGTCAAATCGGCGTCGTGTTGCAAGACAGCAAACTTTTCAGCGGCACCATTGAAGAAAATATCCGCGTTGCTTGCCCGAATGCCACGCATGAAGAAATTGTCAACGCGGCTCGTTTGGCTGGTGCTGATGAATTTATTAACCAATTCCAAAACGGTTATGAAACTGCCGTCGGCGAACGCGGTAGCCTTTTGAGTGGCGGTCAGCGTCAACGCATTGCGATTGCTCGTGCTCTTCTCTCCGACCCGCGAATTATTATTTTCGACGAGGCAACAAGCGCACTTGACTACGAGTCCGAAAATATCATCATGAATAACATCGAGCCTATCTCACGCGGGCGAACGATGCTTATGATTGCTCACCGCCTGTCAACCGTCCGAGATTGCGACGCCATTATTGTTATCGATAAGGGACGCATAATCGAGGCGGGCACGCACGATGAATTGATGAAACGCAACGGCGTCTATGCCAAACTGCATCAAGCCCAGATGTCATAAAAGGAGCGATTTTTACCGTGAACATTTTTATTCTGCACCCGTCCTTCCCCGCACAATATCTGAACCTTGCGCCTTACTTAGCAAGCAATCCCGAAAACAACGTTTACTTCCTGTCCAAAGAGAATTCAATTAATGCACAGCTCAAGAACGTGACACTTGCCCTTTATCCCAAACCAAGTGAGGAATCGGAAAAATGGATTAATACCTGCGGACCGTTGCGCCCTGCGGCGGAAGCTGTCGTTGAGGGTCAAGCGGTTCTTCGGGCAATGGAGTGGCTCGCTAGAGAAAAGAACGTTAAACCTGACGTGATAATCGGTCACACGGGTTGGGGGTCGACGCTCTATTGCAAGGATATGTATCCGAAGGTTCCTATTATGGGCTATTTCGAGTGGTATTATCTCGTCGAGGACAGCGATTGTTATTGGTGGCCGGATGAGATTCCGCAGTTGGGCAACCGCATTTCGATTCGCACGCGCAATGCTCATCACTTGATGAATTTGGAGCTGTGCGACGCGGGCATTTGTCCGACTAAGTGGCAATATGAACAGTTCCCAGAAGAGTACAAGCCCAAGCTCAAAATCATTCACGAGGGCATTGATACTAATTTCTGCTCGCCCGACCCCAGCGGCAAGCGTCCGGGTCTCGTGCTTGAAGACATTAAGCTTAACTTGCCCGAAGGCACCGAGATTATAACTTACGTTGCCCGCGGCTTTGAAATCTATCGCGGCTTCCCGTATTTCATGGATGCGATTCGCCACGTGCTCGCCCGCCGCCCGAATACTCATGTTGTCATTGTCGGCAAGGATAGGATTTGTTACGGCGCACAGCTCAAGGACACGACCTATCTTAAGATTGAAGAGGAAAAGGGCGGCTACCCAACTGACCGCGTACACTTCGTGGGCTTGCGCAATCGCGGCGACTATCAAAAAATCTTGCGGGCGTCAAGTTGCCACGTCTATTTAACTCGTCCGTTCGTCTTAAGTTGGTCTTGCCTAGAGGCGATGAGCTTTGGCTGTCCAATGGTTGCCTCGAAGACTCCGCCTGTGCAAGAGGTAATGCAAGACGGCGTCAATGGTTTGCTTGCGGAGTTCCGTTCGCCCTATCACATTGCCCGCAAGATTGAAGAGCAACTCGACGACCCCGAACGCGCTAAGAAATTGGGCGCGGCGGCTAGGGAAACAATCCTTGAACGTTTCGAGCTTATGCGTTGTATGAAGGCTCAAGAAGATTTAATGTATAGCTTGGTTCGTTAAGGCGAGGGCGACGCGATGACTTTTGAAACTTTTATCCCGGCGCGGTCAAAGCTTGTACTCGAATTAACAGGCGAGGTGCCCAACGACTTCGAGACGACGGAGAAAAAATTCTTGGAGATACAGCCCGAATGCCGCTACACGGTCGCGAAGGACTTGACCGACGTTAAAGGGGTGTTCGACGCAATTTTAATTCACAGCCCGCTTATCGGTATGCTCAGCAATGATAAACTCGTCGCGCTGATAAAAAGAACTTCCGTACACCTTAAACGCGATGGCACGATGATTTTCACGCTGGATAACATAGGGAACGGCGAAAACCTCACAGCACTCCTTGAGGGCAAGCCGCCCAAATTCAAAGTCACGCTGACCCACGACGAACTTAGCGACGCGATTGAGGACGCGGGCTTATCAGTTCTTCGCTCGCTCAATGCCTCGCGCAGTACCCAGGTCACTCGAAAACTCGCCGACCTTGCCCAGACGGAGCTTGCGGTTTTCGTTTATATCTTCACAGCCTGCAAGAGTGCGCCGCCGAAGAAAACCTTAGTACAAACGTTAATCGGCGAATCGACCGTTTGCGCACCAAGCCGCGTTCACATGCCAAACGCCTTCTTCATGGCGGAGCAAAATGTTTTTATCGTAGCGTCGCTGGTCGGCAAGCAGTACAAACTTTTTGAGCGCGAGCAATTCGAGGAAAGAATCTTCATCAATCAGCGCATGTGCTTTCCGTCGTTCGCGGTCGGTTTGGACTTCTTTAATATCTTGCGCAAGAAGGGGATACTTTTTATCTCGGAGATGGACGACCACCCGACGCTATGGGAAGACGATTACAAGAAAACGGCGTGGATAAATTTCCGGGCGGTACATGCAATCCAAACGTCGACGCCGTACTTAGCGGACTACCTCAGCCAATTCAATCCGAACGTTACGGTTTTTGCGAATCACCTGCGCCGCCTGCCGCCGCGTCGAGACTTCAACGAGGAATTCAAGAAGAAAAAGCCCGTTACGATATTTTTCGGAGCACTCAATCGCGATAAAGATTTCATCGAGCTGTTGCCTATCCTGAATCGGTTCGCTAAGCAATACGGCAATAAGCTGGAATTCAAGATATTAGCGCGGCGGAATTTGTTTGACGCTTTGGAGTCGGAGCATAAAACTTTCGTCGGGGACATGGACAAGTACGACGGGCAATTTGTCTCCTATGACGAGTACGAGGCGGCGATACGTTCTTCTGATATTGCCCTGCTACCGCTGAGGGACAACGAGTTCAACCGCTCCAAATCCGATTTGAAATTCATAGAGTGCGCGGGCAATGGTGCAGTGGTGCTGGCGTCGCCGGTCGTGTATGCTAAGTCAATCGAGGAAGGGCGCACGGGTTTTATCTATCGAGACGACCGCGAGTTTGTCACTAAGCTAAACATGCTGATTAAGAACAGAAATTTGCGGCGCATGGTGGCGGAGACGGCTTACGATTATGTTCGGCGCGAACGGCTGATGAGTCAACACTATATGGAGCGGCTGGAATGGTATCGCGAGCTATTGGCGCGGTTACCGGAGCTGACGGTTGCGGCGTCGAAGCGCATTCAAAAGTTCATTCCGGCTTTCAGAGACGAGATAGCACAGTTCAGGGCGCGTTTCTCTCAAGAGTCAAACGTCTTGCCCTATGACACGGAAAGGAATTTAAAAGGCGGAGCAGAAATAATTATCCCGAAATAAATCTTTGCGGGGGTGAGGAAAATGTCGGAAGTTCAAATCTTTGGCGGCGCAAGCTCAGCGATAATGATGGTGGCGTATTGTTCAATGATAGCAATCGCGGTGCTTGGGATATTCATCGTGCTGTACTTGGGCAGTCGCAGTTCAAAGAAGAACGCGGGAATGCTTGAGGAACTTGTCCTTGACGAACGCCAGCAAAATCGCGACGGCTATACGAGCGTCATTGACAAAAGCAAATTCCTTGGAGCAATCGGCGTGTGCGTGACTGACTTGCGACCGGCGGGAACGATTACGATTGAGGGCGAACCCGTTGACGTGGTGACGGAAGGCAGTTTCGTCAAGGCGGGCGACAGCGTCAAGGTCATCAACGTGGACGGCTCCCGCGTATTGGTCAGGCAAATCTAGAGAGGGGGTCATCACTATGGATGATGTTATGTTCGGTACTCTTTTCTTCGTGATAATCGGAATAGGAATCGCGTCGGTCTTCTTGCACTTCGTACCAATCGGGCTATGGATTTCGGCGTTGGCGGCTGACGTTCACGTCGGGATATTTACGCTTATCGGAATGAGAATGCGCCGCGTGCCACCCGCTAAAATCGTCATGCCGCTAATCAAAGCTAACAAGGCGGGACTTGATGTCAACGTCAATCAGCTGGAAGCTCACTACCTAGCGGGCGGCAACGTCGATAAGGTCGTTGACGCGTTGATTGCCTCGCAGCGTGCACAGATTGTTTTGCCGTTTGAAAGGTCAGCGGCGATTGATTTAGCAGGGCGCGACGTGTTGGAAGCAGTTCAAATGAGCGTCAATCCGAAAGTCATTGAAACGCCCGTGGTTAGTGCGGTTGCTAAGAACGGTATCGAACTCAAGATTAAAGCACGCGTCACGGTTCGGGCGAACATTGATAGATTGGTCGGCGGCGCGGGCGAGCCTACGATTATTGCGCGTGTCGGCGAAGGTATCGTTACGACGGTCGGTAGCTCCGAAATGCACACGGACGTTTTGGAAAGCCCCGACGACATTTCAAAGACGGTGTTGGGCAAGGGTCTCGACGCGGGCACGGCTTTTGAAATCCTATCGATTGACATTGCGGACGTTGACGTTGGCAGGAATATCGGCGCACAACTTCAGACTGACCAAGCCGAGGCGGATAAACGAATCGCTCAAGCTAAGGCGGAAGAGCGTCGCGCAATGGCAGTTGCTAAGGAACAGGAAATGAAAGCCTATACGCAGGAGATGGAAGCAAAGGTCGTAGAGGCTCAAGCGGAAGTCCCGCACGCTATGGCGGAGGCTCTAAAGTTGGGCAAGCTCGGCGTCATGGACTACTACAACATGATGAACGTTCAATCCGATACCGATATGCGCAAATCCATAAGCGAGGTCGGCAAGGACAGAAAACATATTCCTGCACAGAAATAAAGCTTATCGGAGTTTCGCAGGGCGCACTTGCGGAACTCTTTTTTTTGCGAGGACGACATGAAACTTTACCGTTATCGAACGATTAAAAGCGCACTTCGGGAATTGGACAACGGCTCGTTTTATTTCGCGGCACCGACGGAACTCAACGACCCCATCGAAGGTTACTTGAAAATTTTTTGGCAGGGAGATGCGCCCGCGTGGGAAGGCTTGCTGAAAAATTTCGTCTGCAGTTTCTTTTACAGCTTGCAAACATATCTGATAACGTCGGGAAAATTTTATGCCTCGGAGCAGGAAAATTTCTTGAGCGACTTGCATAACAAAATCCTCTTGCCGGACATTCGTCAATTCGATAACTCGCCGCTTAGCCGAACTTTTGAAAAACTCGGCGAAATTTTTTTGACTGCAAGCAGCGTTCAAAAGGTCGTCGAATTCTACGGCAACGACGAAATCAGATGCTACGGTAGGGAAATGGAATTTATCCTGCGCACAGTCACCGATGACGCTTGCCGCTTGTGCGTGCAAAGTTGCAAAGACCTAAGCTTGATTCGCGACGACTTCGACGAAAATTTTTTCGATGTCGAATACGAAATTTCATTCGCGGAACTCAAAGGCATAAGCGACGCCGAACGCAAACGACGAATCGACAAGATTGAAAACTTGAACTGCGACTTAATGGAATCGGGCTTGCTCGCACTGAAATTGAATCACCGTAGCTCGACCGCCGCCGAATACACTTTAAAGCAACGTCTGCTTTGGCTCCGCTTCATCTTCCCGCGCCTGTACGTCGAACAGCTCAAAGAAATTATGTATCCCAACGGCTACGTCGTGTGCTTTTCCGATACCCCGACGAATTCAGCGATGTGGGGCAATTACGCTGACAATCATTGCGGCGTTTGTTTTGCTTACGAGACGGAGACGCTTGACGGGCGCGAATTCATTCACTTTGCCGCCAAGTCGTTGGAGGTCAAGCCGATTAAGTACAGTGCGCAATTTATCACGCGGAATTTCTTCGACACGTTGCGGCATTTGAAATTTATCCGCGTCGAGGATTGGCTGACGGGTAAAGGCGGCGTCAAAAGTTCCAAGCTCGGCGACACGACTGCGGGCGAATACGACGAAGATTATCACGAGAAATTTTATAACAAGCTCACCGATTGGAATCACGAGCACGAGTACAGAATTTTTTTACCGGACAGATTTTATCGTTATGGTGACAAATTTGCTCGGAAGTTGCGCTATAATCCGAACACGTTGACGGGAATTATTTTCGGATTGCGAACGACGCTAGACGATAAACTCAAGCTGATTCAAAAGCTCGACCGCCTCGGCAAAACCGTCGCCAATTTCGATTTCCTTTAAGCCGAGTTCGACGACGAGACGCAAGTCATTTCTGTCCGCGAAAAAACTTTGCTCACCAAAATCACTTGAAACGAGGTGCACGACATGGAACTGGCAACAATCTTCCTAATCTGGCTAGCAATCACGGTTATCGACAACCTAGCCAAGCGCAGAAAAAGACGGCTCCCGCCGCCGGAAAGCCCGCCCGATTTCGACATACCGACGATACAGGGCGACCCGAATTTCCCCGGCGAAGAACTCCCAATCTTTATCGAAAGTCCACGGCAAGCGGAAGTTCGTCCACGAAATTTAACGCCGCCGTCGCGTCCGAAAAAATTTTCTCCACAGGAAGTTCAGCGGGCACAGGAGGCTAACGAACTCGACTTGACCTTAACACCCGCGAACGTCATGCAAGCTTTTATCCTTAGCGAAGTCCTGGATAAGCCCAAAGCATTGCGACGCAGACGCTTCTAAAAACTTCGACCGCTAAGCAACAAGTTGTAAAGCGGTCTTTTTTGTGCTATAGTGCACAGCATCATTTATCGGAGGTGAAAAATCTTTATGGCGATATTGAAACTGAAGCCTACCTGCAAAGATTATCCTTGGGGCGGTCGGCGGCTCGCTGAAGAATTTGGCATTGAGTACGATAAAAAGATTTTGGCGGAAGCGTGGGTTTTGTCTTGTCACCCCGACGGCGCGTCGACTCTTGAGGGCGGCGGCACTCTCGCCGATTACATAAAGCAGCATGGCACCGAGATTTTGGGCACGAATTGCCGACGCTTTCAAGACTTCCCGATACTCATAAAGTTCATAGACGCTAAGGCAAATCTCTCCGTGCAAGTGCACCCGCCCGACGATTACGCTTTGGCTAATGAAAATCAGCTCGGCAAAAGGGAGATGTGGTACGTCCTCGACGCCGATAAGGATTCTGTGCTTTGGTGCGGCTTCAATAAAGAAATTTCCCGCGACGAATTCACCGCCCGCATTGAAAATCATACGCTAATAGAAGTCCTTAACCCTATTCACGCGAAGAAAGGCGACGTTATCTTTATTCCTCCGGGCACGGTTCACGCTATCGGCGGCGGCATCTTGACTGTCGAAATTCAAACCAACTCGAACGTAACCTATCGCATTTACGACTACGGCAGGAATCGCCCGTTGCATATCAGCCAAGCCCTTGCCGTGACGAATTTTAACCCCGTCAACGTCCGCGCCAAAAATTATCAACACCTCGTCGCCTGTGATTACTTCGTCGTGGATAAGGTTGTTCTCGACGGAAACTTTTTATCGGAGGCGGGCGGCACTGTCGATGGGAAAACTTTTCTTAGCGTGGTGATTCTCGACGGCGCAGGGAAAATTTCTTGCGGCGATGAGGAGCTTGATTATCGCAAGGGTGATTCGTTCTTCCTGACTGCGGGCGCGGGCGATTGGAAAATTTGCGGCGGGTGTCATGCTTTATTAACGACGGTTCCTAGTCATGAATAACGCGTATCAACTGGTCGGGCAGCTGTCGACCTTCTTTGACCGCATGATGACAAGTGCCGACTTACCTGCACGGCTAGCCCTGAAAACTTTTTGGGGACTCGACAACGACGCTTACCAGAAGTTTTTAGCGCAAGCCTTCGCAGGGCTATCGAAGGACTTTCGCGGGCGGCTCCTTGAAGTGCCGGTCGGGACTGGCGTTTTGTCCTTGCCTGTGTATAAGGAACTCGACGGCGCGGAGATTATTTGCTTCGATTACTCGGATAAAATGTTGGACGCGGCAAGGGAGCGGGCAAATCAACTCAATCTGCATGGCGTGAAGTTTATTCAAGGTGACGTTGCTCAATTGCCGTTCGAGGATGACTTCTTCGACCTAGTCTTATCAATCAACGGCTTCCACGCCTTCTCCGATAAAATCTCGGCATGGGCGCAGACGTATCGCGTCCTAAAGCCCGGCGGAATCTTTTGCGGTTGCATGTACGTTAAGGGCGAGAACAGCCGCACGGATATTTTCGTTGAGCAGTTCTGCGACCGCCAAGGCTTTTTTTGTCCGCCGCATGAAACGCTTTCCAGTCTAAAAAATTTCTTGAATGACATATACTCCCGCGCAGAAGTTACGAACGTCGAATCTTTTGCCGGCTTCGTCTGTATTAAGTGAGGACAATGAAAAACTTTTATCCGCTCGCCTTGATTCGCGATATTATCTCCAATCGCAAACTCCTTTGGCAGCTGACTAAGCGCGACTTCAAAGAACGCTATCTCGGCTCGTACCTCGGAATTCTCTGGGCGTTCATTCAGCCTGCCGTGACCGTTTTAATCTTCTGGTTCGTCTTCCAGGTCGGCTTTAAGTCAATGCCCGTCAATAACTTCCCGTTTATCCTGTGGCTCGTGTGCGGTATGTTCCCGTGGTTCTTCCTAAGCGAGAGCATTCAAAGCGCGGCGAACTCGGTTATCGAAAGTGCATTTCTCGTCAAGAAGATTGTTTTCCGCGTGGAGCTGTTGCCGATTGTAAAAATCATTTCCGCGCTCGTCGTGCATATTTTTTTTATCGCCGTGCTGTTCCTGATGTTCGCGGCTTATGGTCACCCGCCCACGCTCTACGCCCTGCAGATAGTTTATTACGTCTTCGCGATGATTTGCCTGTCGTTAGGCTTGAGTTGGCTGACGAGTTCTTTGGCGGTCTTCTTTAGGGATGTGCGGCAGTTGGTCGCGATGCTGTTGCAGTTCGGCTTTTGGGGCACGCCGATTTTTTGGAACCTGAAGATGATTCCCGAACAATTTCAATTCGTCCTCAAGCTCAACCCCGCCTATTATCTCGTTGAAGGTTATCGGCAGAGTTTCATTTATCAAGAGTGGTTTTGGGAGCATTGGGCTTTGACGGCTTACTTTTGGGCGTTCACGTTGGCGGCAATGTTTATCGGCGCGTGGTGCTTTAAAAAACTCCGTCCACATTTCGCCGACGTATTGTAAAGGTCTAAAACGAATTCAAAACGCCGTCCAGACCCTCGCGGCGATAAATTTCCTTGTAATGCTCCAAATGATGGCTGATAATCTTATCCAAAGCCCGCATACTCAGCATTTCGACGGGGGCGCGGTCGTCCGTCAAAACATTTTCCCCTAATGTCGGTTCTTGCCACGTCTTAGCGATGTGAAGCATCAGTTCCGACAATTTTTTATCGTCAAGAACCTCTGCGCGTGCTTGCAGTCCGTTTAAAATGTTTTCCTCGCCCGCCGCAAATAAAACTTTGTTTGTGACGCCGCGTGCGTCGATAATTTTCATCGCAGGGAAACTTTTTCCAATCGTATCAATCAAATATTCGTTAATATCGCCGCGCATGTTCATATTCACGACCATAACGCCGCGTTCAGCCAAATGATTCCGCACTAAACTAAAAAATTCCGTCGAACTCATCTGAAACGGCGGAGAAATATCTTGGAATGCGTCAACAAGTATCACGTCGTAAATATTTTTATCGCTTTGAAGGAACGCTCGACCGTCATAAGTCACAACTTCGACTATTTCAGGCAGGGAAAAGTATTTTTTGGCTAGCGCGGTAATCTTTTCATCAATCTCGACGCCGATTATCTGCGATTCTGGGAAATATTTCTTGCATTGTTCAGCGAAAGTGCCCGTGCCCATGCCTAGAATCAAAATTTTTTTATTTTCGGCAAGAAGTGGTGCCGCCAACGCGTAATCGTAGTAATAACCAGTCAAGCCGCCGCTTTTTACCTTCAATGACTGCACGCCGAACATAACATTAGTAGAAAATATAATTTTATCGGGCGTCTCCTTGACTTGCAGGTAATTATAAATCGATTCGCCCTCGTACAGTAAATTTTTCTCCCAGAACGCAAAACTATTCGAGTTGCCGAGCACAGCTAAGATTATAAACGCTAAAATCGCCGCCAAAACCTTTTTCCGCCCGATACTTACGAAATAAATCACGCCAATTAATAAAAGAATGCCAGAGAAGATTAAAAACGTTATCGCAGTTCCAACAGCGGGGATTGTTACGAAGGTCGGCAGGAACGTCCCGATTATGCTTCCGATTGTGTTAAACGCGTTCAAATTTCCTACAATGCGCCCGTTGTGTTCGAGATTATCGGTTGCATATTTGACTAATGACGGCGTAACGGTTCCTAATAAAAATAATGGCAGAACGAAAATCGCCATGCACGATAAAAACGCCGCCCAAATTAATAAATTAGTGTCGATAGTCACGATTAAAGCTCCGGCGACGCCTAAGATTAAATATTTGCCGAGCACGGGGATTGCGCCAATCCAAAGAGCCGCGATTATCAGCCGCTGATAAAGTTTTGCGGGGTCAGCGTCTAAATCTGCACGCCGTCCGCCCCAAACATTTCCCAGAGCCAACGCAATCATGATTGTGCCGATGATGATTGTCCAAACGATTTGCGACGAGCTAAAGTACGGCGCGAGTAATCGACTTGCGCCCAATTCAACTGCCATTATCGACATTCCAGAAAAAAATTCCGTGGCGTAGAGGAAATTTTTGTTGCTTAAAAGCGATGAAGTATTTATCATTAAAAAAACTCCTTCGGAGGTGTGATGATGATAGTTTTGATTGATTACGGCGTCGGCAACCTTTACAGCGTGGCTAAGGCGGTTGCGTTCGTCGGCGGCGATGTAAAGATTTCCAGTTCGGCGGAGGATATTCAGCGTGCCGATAAAATTATTTTGCCGGGCGTGGGTGCCTTCGGCGACTGCATGAAAAATCTTGCGGCGACGGGTTTGATTCCAACGATTAAGCAGGAAGTTTCTTCTGGTAAGCCGCTTCTAGGAATTTGCGTTGGGCTTCAGATTCTATTCGCGGGCAGTGAGGAAAGCCCTTGCGTCGGCGGGCTGAAAATTTTTAGCGGTTCCGTCAAGAGAATCAACGCGGGCGATTTGAAGATACCGCACATGGGCTGGAATTCCGTTAAGTTCGGCGGCTCCAAACTCTTTGCGGGCTTGAGCGGCGAGCCTTATTTTTATTTCGTGCACAGCTACCACGCCTGCCCCGTCGACAAGAATATTATTGCCGCGACCACCACTTACGGCGAAACGGTCATTGCCGCCATTGAGCACGGAAATATTTTCGCGACGCAGTTTCACCCTGAAAAGTCCGGCGATGTCGGCTTGCACGTCCTAAAAAACTTCCTCGACGCTTAAATTGCAAAAATCCGTTATAGCGGATTTTGTAATTTGCCTTTCCAAATCGCACTTCAAACCCGTTTTTGAACTTTAAATCGTCTTTGAAACTTCTTCGAGACGATTTTTTTTGTTCTCAATGCTCAAAATCCGTTTCAAAGCTCATTTCAAGCTTCAGAATCATCTTTGAACACGTTTCGAGATGATTTTTCTGTCCTCAACGCTCTAAATCACTTTCAAAGCAAAATTTTACGCTCGCAAGCCTCAAATCTCTCTCCAATCTTATTTTTCAACGCCATTTGCATTTTCAAACATAAAATTTTATAATCAGCGTCAAAGATTTTCTCGCGACGGTATTTTTCATCGAAAGGAGCTGCTTGAATGGCAAATTGGTGGAAAGTTAATCATTCTCCTTTTTTTGAAAACAGAAAACTGTTTACTGATAAAGAATTGGATTATTTTCGTAATGAACATCTAATTGTTGTTGCTGGAATTCCAGTATCAACTATGTCAAAGATGAAAAATGGAGATTATTTCTTTCTAATTCATGGAAATGAAGGAGGTTATGGAATTCAACTAATTGGACAAATAATAGATGATGAAAATTCTATACGAACAGAAAATCCTAAAAAAAATTGGTATCAGCGTAAATATAAATTAATAAAAGATGCTTTGACGCCATCAGTACCAATTCCACTTGGAAAAGGAACAGCTGGAGGACAAAATACAATAGCGAAAGTTTATGACCTTGAAAAATTCTCAAATGATATTTTAAAACCGTTTTTCGGAATGAAAATTGACCAAACAACACATGAACCAATTAATATTGATGAAAAAAACGAATTACAAGCTTTTGAAACTTCTAAAAAACTTTTTCCGCTTAATATGATTTTTCATGGCGTACCAGGCACGGGAAAGACTTTTTCGACGACTTCATATGCAGTTACGATTTGCAATAATAAAAATCTCGATGATAATCCGAATTACGATGAGATTAAACAAGAATATGACAAATTTAAAGCAGAAGGCAGGATTAAATTCGTGACATTTCATCAAAGTTACGGCTACGAAGACTTTATCGAAGGTCTTAGCCCAATTCTCGATACGAATGGCAATATTTCCTATAAAATCAAGTCTGGAGTCTTTAAAAAGTTTTGCGATACTGCAAGAATGACTCCAAATGAAAATTTTGTCTTCATAATAGACGAAATAAATCGCGGGAACATCTCAAAAATCTTCGGCGAGCTAATAACGCTGATTGAGGAAGATAAACGCGAAGAAATATCGGTAACGTTGCCATATTCGCAAGAAGAATTCACAGTGCCGCGAAATGTTTACATAATCGGGACGATGAACACCGCCGACCGCTCGATAGCCCTGCTAGATACGGCATTGCGCCGCCGATTTGAATTTATCGAAATGATGCCGCGACCGGAGCTTTTACCGGAAAATATCGAGGGCGTGAACGTGCAAAAGCTGTTAGAGGAGTTAAATCGGCGAATTGAAATGTATTACGACCGCGACCACCTAATCGGGCACGCATATTTTATTAAATGCAAGACGTTAGCCGACCTAAGCAAGGTTTTTATCAATAAAATAATTCCGCTCCTGCAAGAATATTTTTTTGAGGATTACGAGACTATTTATAAGGTGCTCGGCGGAAAATTTATCAATCGTGAGGCGTTAGGCAATGAAAAATACCGTTATAAAATCAATAAAGCCGCCTTTAATGACGCAGAAAGCTATAAATTATGATGACAATACACGAATACGAAAAAATTTACGCAGGTGACTGCGAACACTTCGACGAGTTAAGAAAATTTGCTGAGGCGAGCGATTTTCTAAATTTAAGTTGGAAATACGTTCAAGCAAAGAATTATGTTGGCGTAATTCGCTTGCCAAGCGGTTTTCAAATCGAAATTCTGCCGAAATTGCAAGCTCCAGATGACAAATTGCGCGTATTGGTCATGGAAATGATTAGTACGCTGAAAGAATTTAAATGGAAGAAATTTAACGCCGCAGATTTATCAACGTCGAAATTGAGCCTTTACGAAATTTTTATCCGAACGTATCTTGAAATGGTTTTGGAACTGATGAAACGCGGATTGAGGTCGTCATACGTCACGCGGGAGGATAATTTAAGATTTTTCAAGGGGAAATTGCTCGTCAATGAGAATCTACGCCGAAACATCGCGCATAGAGAAAGATTTTTCGTATCGTTCGATGAATATAATTTAAATCGCCCAGAACACCGCTTAATAAAGTCGACATTATTAAAACTTCGGCGCATTACGCAGGAAAATAAAAGTTTGGCGGGGCGATTGCTTGAGGAATTGGATTCGGTTGAGGCGTCGACTAATTATTGGAAGGATTTCGAGGCAATTTCAATCGACAGGACGAATCAAAACTATAAAGCGGTCATTGCGTGGACGAAAATATTTTTAGGCGGCGAAAGTTTTACGTTTTTCACGGGAAAGGCGCGGGCGTTGGCTTTACTCTTCGACATGAACAAATTATTTGAAGTTTACGTTGCCGAACACGTCCAAAAAATTTTTTCGGGGCGATTTACAGTCAAAACGCAAGCGCAAGAGCAATTTTTATTCGACGAGCCGCAAGTCTTCGGATTAAAGCCCGATATAATCCTCGAAGGCGACGAACGAATCATTTTAGACACGAAATGGAAGTTTGAGCCGACGGCGGGCGATATGTATCAGATGCTCGCCTATGCAAGGAGGTACGACACGCGGAGGATTATCCTAATCTGTCCTGCGGCGGAAGATTTTTATCGAGCGGCTGACTTTGAAGTAAAAATTTTCGGCGTAGACCTATTCAACATGAACGAGAGCATAAAAAAACTCCTCGACGCGGTGTCGGGGAGTTAATTTTTTATTTAAGCGGGTTCAGCCCATAGTCAGAGCCATAATCGCCTTTTGAGTGTGCAAACGGTTCTCCGCCTCGTCGAAAATGACGTGTGCATTGTCCTCCAAAACGTCATCGGTAATTTCTTCGCCGCGATAGGCGGGCAGGCAGTGCAGGACGATAACATTTTTGCTCGCGTGGCTCAGGAGCTGTTTGTTGACTTGATACGGCGCGAAAATCTTCTTGCGGGCGTCGTGTTCAGCCTCCTGCCCCATGCTCGCCCAAGTGTCAGTAGCGATGATGTCAGCGTCGCGGACTGCCTCGATAGGATTTTCCGTCCACGAGAGTTTTGCGCCAGTCTCTTCAGCGTCGGCAAGTGCGGTCTCGTAAACTTTTTGATTTGGCTTATAATCAGCGGGCGTGGCGACTGTCAAAGTCATTCCGACCTTAGCCGCGCCGTAAAGATAAGAATTGGTCATGTTGTTGCCGTCTCCGACGTAAGCCATCTTCAAAGCGCGGAAATTCTTGCCTTTGTGCTCGCGAATCGTCAGCAAATCCGTTAAAACTTGGCAGGGGTGGAGCAGGTCAGTTAAGCCGTTGATAACCGGAATATCGGCGTATTTGGCAAGCTCCTCGACTTCAGACTGCTTGAACGTGCGAATCATAATCCCGTCAAGGTAACGTGCCAAAACTCGTGCGGTATCTTTAATCGGTTCGCCGCGTCCTAGTTGAAGGTCTTTACTCGACAGGAATAAGCCCATGCCGCCGAGTTGGAATATCCCGACCTCGAATGAAACCCGCGTCCTCGTCGATGACTTTTCAAATATCATGCCGAGCGTCTTGCCCGCCAAAAGTTTATGTTCAACGCCGGCTTTCTGCATGACCTTAAGCTTAGCGGCGCAATCGATAATCTCTTCGACCTCGTCGCGGCTCAAGTCGTGAATCGAAAGTAAATCTTTTCCCTTTAACAAAATTCATTCCCCCAAAACGCTATCCAGAATGTTAATAACCTCGTCGACTTGCTCACGGGTGATGATAAGCGGCGGAATAAGCCTAAGCACCGTGCCGACCGTGCAGTTGATAATCGCGCCGCGCTTCATGCACTCGTTGACGATTTCCACACCCGAACGCTTAGGCTTGTCGAGTTGTGCACCGAGTATCAGACCTTCGCCGCGAATCTCTTTAATCTGCGTGGGATATTTTTTCTGCAAGGCGATGAGTTTATCTTTGAAATACGCGCCGACCTCCTCGACGTGCGCCAAAAATTTTTCGTCGGGAACGGTATCCAAGACGACATTAGCCGCCGCACATGCCAGAGGATTGCCGCCAAAGGTCGTGCCGTGGTCGCCGGGCTTGAAAGCTTTGGCAACTTCTTCCGTGCAAATGAACGCGCCAATCGGAACGCCGCCCGCCAAACCCTTAGCCAACGTGACAATGTCGGGCTTAATGCCGTATTTCTCGTAAGCAAAGAACTTTCCACTGCGCCCCATGCCCGATTGAATTTCATCGAGTATCAAAAGCGCGTCATGTTTATTGCACAGCTCGCGGACTCGTTTGAGGTAATCGCCCTTCGGAGGATAAACGCCGCCTTCGCCCTGAATCGTCTCCAGCATAACCGCGCATGTCTTATCGGAAATCTTTTCGGCAAGTTCGTCCGCGTCGTTGAAGTGCACGTAATCGAAGCCCGCGGGCAAAGGCTCAAGTCCCTCTTGATAATGCAGCTGACCCGTCGCCGTCAAAGTCGCAAGCGTCCGTCCGTGAAAGCTATTCCACGCCGTGATTATCTGCGTCTTGTCGGGGGAAATGCTTTTGGCGAACTTGCGAGCGATTTTGATTGCGCCCTCGTTAGCCTCCGCGCCTGAATTCGCAAAGAACGCCCGGTCTAGCCCGCTTAGCTTGACGAGTTTGGCGGCGGCGGTGGCTTGCGGCTCGGTGTAGTAAAGATTGCTCACGTGAATGACTTTGGCGGCTTGCTCGGCGATTGCCTTGACTAGCGGCGGATAGTTATGACCCAAGACATTAACCGCGATACCCGCTAGGAAGTCGATATACCGCTTGCCGCCCAAGTCGTAGAGATACGCGCCCTCGCCGCGCTCCAAGACGATTTTATAACGCTTGAACACGGGCAGATAGTTCTTGTCGTCCTGCTCGAAAATTTTTTCTTCCGTCAAAAGAATTCCTCCTTAAAAATTTAACAAATCTTTATAATGAATGATAGGATAATTCGATAACGCGTCTTGAAAATAATTCCACTCAGCAGATTTTATCATAAATCTTAAATCCTCGACGACGGGATAAGGCAACTTCAAAAGCTCTGGCAGTTCCTTGTCGAAAAGCCCCTTGTCTGCTGGACTCAATGAACTTTCAAAAGCGTTGACAATCGCCTTAAGTGCCATTTCATCGAAGAATTTTTCTCCTAGGTAATTGCTTACGGCTCGGCACGTCAGGAACGTCTCCATTTTGCCCGCGTAAGAGTTCGTCGACAAATTCCTTTTCAGAGCCTTTATCAAGTCATCGGCGGCACGAGGTTTGGGCGGCTGATAAACTTTTGCCCGTGCGGCATAATACTTTAAAATGCCGTCGTCGAATTCGTCGTTGCGGTCAAGATACTTAAACAGTGCCATGTGTCTTGTATTTCTGCCCCTAACTGCATCACCGCGCTCAAATTTTTTAGCGTACTCTTCTGGCGATTTTATAATGTAGTGATTGATAGCAATTTTTTCAACTGGTATGAGAAGATTGCGACCGTCTCCTGCACGACTGCCATTCTCATCTAAGGGATAGTAACCTTTAAAGAGACATACAAAGTGAGGGTTATTGATTAAATCTATCTTGCGAGGATCGGCAATTACTTTAGTAAGTGAGTTATCGATAGCGAGGCCAGTTCCATCGGTCCAATTTTTCGGAGCACGGCGCACGAATCTTTCCAACACACCACGAGAGTAGTCTGCTTTCTCTTGACCGTTCGAGCCGAAGATTTGCCAGTTGATAGCCAAGCTCGCCGCGTTAACATCTTGCGATAAAATCTCGTCGACCACCTCTACGATATTATAATGCCCCCCCCCCGTCTACCTTAGTGAGCTTCGGGTAAACAAATTCGTCACCATCAATGAACGCCATGTAGCGACTTTGGAACTTAAAATGTTCAAGCGCATCATTATAAGCAGGGTATTGCATCTTCAGACCAGGAAAAGGAAAGTAATCAACCAGCCCAGCTTCCACATAAGGCTTGGCGACTTCGGCTTGATTATCCAGGCTTTCGTTGTCGTAAAGGTAGAAATGGTCAACGCCCGCCGCCAAGTGATAATCCAACCACTCTTTGAGGTAAGGACCTTCGCTCTTGAGAATCGCCACAACTGCCAAATCATAAAGGAATAAATCTTTGTCTACCATGTAAATCACTCCTTCAATAAATCATAAATGCAATCAAGCTCGACATAATCCCGCCACAGCCCTTTTAAATGTAGGTTATACATAATCTGCGGAGTGCGTCGAATCAGTTCGGCTTTAAGCTCACGAACGACGGGATAGGGCAGACGCAGGAGCTTTGGCAGTTCTCGGATTAAAAGTTGCGCCTCCGATAAAGTCATCTTGTCCAACGACTTCAGAACGGCGGCAAGGGACGCTTCCTCAAAAAATTTCGTCGGGCTGACTGCGCGGCACGTTAGGAACGTCTCCACGTCGCCTTCACTCGGCTGGAAAAGATTCTTCATCAAGGCTTGAAATATTCTATCCTCGGCGGGCGCGGGCGGCTGATAAACCTTCTGCCGTGCGTCGCGATACTTTAAAATGCCGTCGTCGAACTCGTCGTTGCGGTCGTTGAGTTCAAACCAGTTTAACCGCTTCTTCATGCTGAGCCGTGCCGAGCTCCCGCGCCTAACCTTTGATTCAAATTCCTCGCGGCTCTTAACGTAGTAATGATTGATAACAATCTTGTCTGCCACTATCGGCAGGGGAATGCTGCCTTTGACCTGCTTAGCGGTCTCGTCGACTCCGTAGCCCTCCGAAAAATAATTCACTCGGTGCGGGTCTTTGATGAAGTTCACCCGCCGCGGATTGACGATGTTTTTAACGTAGCAATTCCCCTGAGCGTAAAAGTTGCCGACGGTTTTAGCGGGCAGGTGCCAATCACTTTTTGCCCGCCGCGTGAACCTCTCCAAGACGTCTCGTGAATAATCAGCTTTATCTTGACCGTTCGAGCCGTAAACCTGCCAATGAATCGCCACGCCCGCCGCGTTTGTATCGTGCGATAAAATCTCGTCGACGACCTCGGCTATGCTTTGACCAGTCTTGGGATAAATGAACTCGTCCAAGTCAATGAACGCCATGTAGCGGCACTGAAACTTGAACCTTTTGATAGCGTCGTTGCACGCTGCGAATTGCATTGCCTCGCCTGGCATGGGAATATAATCCACTAGCCCCGCTTCCACATACGGCTTGACGACTTCGGCTTGATTGTCCGTGCTGTCGTTGTCATAAAGGTAGAAATGGTCGATGCCCGCCGCCAAGTGATAATCTAACCACTCCTTGAGGTAGCGTCCCTCGTCCTTGAGAATCGTGGCAATCGCTAAGTCGTGCGGGAACAAATCCTTATCAATCATCACTCGACCTCGGTGCCAATACCCGACGCCGTGAACAATTCTAGGATAAGCGAATGCTCAAGCCGCCCGTCGATAATGTAAGCCTTGTTCGTGCCCCTGTCCAATGCCCTAAGGCACGCCTCGACCTTGGGAATCATGCCGCCGCTTATCACGCCGCTTTTGATGAATTCCCGCGCCTCGTCCGCCTTCAACGTGGAGATAAACGACTTCTTATCCTCGAAGTTCTTGTAGACGCCTTCGGTATCAGTCAGGAGCAAAAGCTTTTCCGCCTTCAACGCGCCGGCGATGTCAGCCGCCACATAGTCCGCGTTGATGTTGTAGCTCTTGCCGTCCGCGCCAACGCCGATAGGGGCAATCACCGGCACATAGCCTTGACTGATTAGGTCGTTGACGATTTGAATATTAACCTGCTTAGCCTTGCCGACGTAACCAATATCAACTTTGGTTTTCTCGCCGCCGTCATAGACCGTTGCCAACTTTTTTTCCGCTTGAATCAAATCTGCGTCCTTGCCACTCAAGCCAACCGCCCGCAGTCCGCGACGATTGAGCAGCGTGACTATCTCCGAATTAATCTTGCCGTCAAGAACCATCTCCGCAATCTCGACGGTCTCCTCATCAGTCACACGCAACCCGCTGACGAATGAACTTTCCTTGCCGAGCTTTTTAAGAAAGCCTGTAATCTCCGGTCCGCCGCCGTGCACAATCACAACGTTTATCCCGACGAACTTCATCAACGCCACGTCCTGCATAACCGACGCCTTCAACGTGTCATTTACCATCGCATTGCCGCCGTACTTGATAACAATCGTCTTGCCGTGGAACTCTTGGATATAGGGCAAAGCCTCGACCAGAATAGCCGCCCTGTCACTCGCGCTGAAAGCCTTTAATCTCTCGTCAATCATATCTGAACCTCCTTAAGCTTTGTCATTATATTTTCTTGCGAATGATTTTTCAAGGCGTCGACCTCGGCTTGCAGGGCTGAAAACTTTTCGCTCGCCCGTGCCGAAGGGCTTTTGCTCATCTCGTCTAGGACGCGTTGAAGTTTCTTTAAGCGTTGCGCCGAAAACTTTTCCCTAAGCGGCGACGACTCCCGCTTGAACGTCTCCCGCGTCGAATTCCTTTCCGCGCAAATGATTTCGTAGATAATTCCCGCTGACTCGGCTAAGTCTTCGTCGGCAATCGTCCAATCATTTCGGTCTAGCCAATCGCGAACTTTATCCGCGCCGTTCATCGGTTGCAATATCAAAACCCGCGCCGCTTGCACGACCTCTGGTGCCTCGTCGAGAATCTTTGCAATCAACGCGCCGCCCATGCCCGCTATACAAATCGTATCGACCTCGCCCGCCGTCAGAACTTGTAAGCCGTCGCCGAGCCGAGCTTCAATCCCCGCCACGCCCGAAATATTTTTGCTCAATGCCTCGAACGGGTGCTGATTCTTTTCCGTCGCGATAACTCGACTTGCACGCCCGCTGTTAATCAGCTCAAGCGATAAGTAGCCGTGGTCAGCTCCAATATCCGCCACTCGACTACCGAGCCGTACGAAATTCAGCACAGCCTTTATCCGCGAATCAATCATATCATCGACCTCCGATTAATTTTGTCCTGCTAAAAGGAAATGCCATGCCCGCCGCGAAGTTTATCATAAAGGAGGCGACTTGTCCTATGGATAGATTAACGCCGTTGACGCTGTGGGCGTTGGCGTTTGGCTGTTGTATCGGTTGGGGTTCGCTAATCATGCCTGGCGCGTCTTTCTTGCCGACGGCTGGCACTGCTGGCACGACGCTCGCAATTTTGCTCGGCGCGGCTGTCATGATTCTTATCGCCTACAACTATCATTTCGTCATGCAACGCAATTCAAAGGCGGGCGGCGTCGTCACCTTCACTAAGGAACTTTTCGGCTGGGATCATGCGTTTTTCTGCGCGGGCTTCCTCTGGCTTGCTTATATCTCCGTTCTTTGGATGAATTCTACTGCCGTTGCTCTAATGGGGCGGAATTTGTTCGGCGACGCGTTGCAAATCGGCTTCCATTACGAGTTCGCGGGCTACGATGTCTACGGCGGCGAAGTGTTCGCGACTCTGTTCTTGCTTTGGATATTCGGCGTCCTCTTTGCTCGTGTCAATTCCCTAACCAAAAGCCTAATCCGAATCGCGGCGGTGATGTTGCTCGTCAGCGTCGTCGCATGTTTCCTAACGGCAGTCAGCACCTCGCCTGAGCCGATAACTTTTTACTTCAACAACAGGAAACCAATTTGGGAACAGGTCTTGATAATCTTCGCGATGATGCCGTGGGCGTTCGTCGGCTTCGAGACAATCAGCCAATATACCAATGAATTCAAAGATAATGTTAAGCGCGCCTTCCCGATAATGGTCGCGGCGATAATCAGTGCGGCGGTCGTCTACGTCTCGATGAGCCTCCTTGCCACGCTACGTTTCCCTGAACAGTTCCACACCTCCGCCACATACCTAATCAGCCTGCAAGAGTTATCGGGCATTAAAGCCGTCCCAACCTTTTACGTCATCTCCGAAACCTTCGGGGCAAGCGGCTTGATGATTTTGGGCGTCGTGATTCTCTCCGCGTTGACGACAAGTTTAATTGGTTGCTATCGTGCCGTCGGGAATTTAACTCAAGTCTTCGCCGAGGAAAGGCTTTTGCCGCATTGGCTCGCCTCACGAAGACACGCTACGATTTTTATCTTTGCCGTGTCGATTGCAATTCCCTTCTTTGGGCGGACGGTTCTAAGTTGGCTGGCTGATGTCTCGACGATTGGCGCGACGATTGCTTATGGTTATGCCTCCGCGTGTGCGTTCGTCATTGCCCGCCGCGAAGGTAATCGCCTTGCCAAATTCACGGGCGGCGCGGGCGTGGCTTGTGCTAGTGTCTTTACTTTCTTCCTGCTTATCCCAAATCTTTGGTCAATCAACGTCCTTACGCAGGAATCATACTTTATCCTTGCCGTGTGGGGGATTGTCGGCTTTGCGTATTTCAACTTCCTCTTTAAGCACGACGAAAAAAGATTTGGCACGTCGCCGGGCATTTGGATTACGATGTTTTTCCTAGTCTTCTTTGCGTCGCTGATGTGGATGCGCGAGAAAATGTACGGCGAACTGACAATCTTTATCCAAGAGATAAACGCCTTCTACCTGTCCAATAGCGTCGCGCCACGTTTCGCCTATACGAACATGCAGATTGATAACATGCGCGAAGTCCTCCTCCAAAACACGATGATTTTACTGATGTTCACGCTCGTGGCTTTGGGCTTCCTCTTTAGCATTCAGCTACGGATTAAACGCAAGGAAGTCGCCGCCCTAGAAGAACAACGACGCCGGGCAGAAGAAAGTTCGCGGGCGAAAACAACGTTCCTATCGAACATGAGCCACGACATACGCACCCCCATGAACGCCATAATCGGCTACACGACACTTGCTAAGCGGGAAGATACGACCTTTGCGGAGTTGAAATCGTTCCTTGATAAAATCGACGTGTCGGGCAAGCACCTACTCGACCTGATTAACGATATTCTGGAGATGAGCCGGATTGAGTCGGGGCGCATGGAGCTGGAGCCTGGCGAAGTCGACCTGAAGAAAAATCTGCACGACCTCCAAACAATGTTCCAAACGCAAATGGAGGCTAAAGGCGTAAAGTTTTCGGTTGACGGGGAAAAGCTTCGGCATCGATACGTTATGTGCGATAAAAATCGTTGGAACCGCGTTTTGCTAAATCTGGTCGGCAATGCTTATAAGTTCACGCCGAGCGGTCAAAGCGTCGCCGTGACTTTGGCGGAGCTTGACGACGGACAATACGAGTTGCACGTTAAGGATACGGGTATTGGCATGTCGGAGGAGTTCGCTAAGAAAATCTTCCAAGCCTTCGAGCGGGAAAGGACTTCGACTGTAAGCGGCATTCAAGGTACAGGACTCGGCACGGCGATAACCAAAAGCATTGTCGACTTGATGGGCGGCACGATTGATGTTCTCACGCAGAAGGGCAAGGGCACAGAGTTTATCGTCCGCGTGGCATTTGATATTGTCGATAATCCTGCTATAATTGACGAGCCCGCGCCGGTCGAGGAGACTCCAGCAGAAGACGACTTCACCGGCAAAAGAATTCTGCTAGTCGACGACATAGAAGTTAATCGCGAAATCGTGTTGATGATGTTGGGGCAATTCGGCTTCGAGATTGATACGGCGGC
>JAFQZB010000146.1 GCA_017406175.1 Selenomonadaceae bacterium
AAACACAAATTTTATTCTGTTCCATTGCGCGTCAGTTAAATCTTTGTGGTAAAATGAATTTGACATAAGCAAGACCTACTTTCAAATTCATTTTATCATTGCTTGTGTTTTTCTTTTACTTGACTTTACCAACAACCCCTAGACACCCTAAGCAAGCTTATAGAGCAGAACTCGGAGCTGTTAAAGGCACACCCCGTCTCCTCTTCCCCAGAGTTCAAGGAAACCTTTTCCCTACAGAAAGCGAAGATGAATACGCTTATACTTCATTTGCTTGATAAGCAAAAGGATCACGAACTTGAAGTTGAAGCGCGACTGCACAATATTTATGAAGGACTAAGGTGATTCAAATGGCTGTTTTTAAAATCGTTCCCGTCGGCGAGAATCATAGCTTAAAGGCGAAGTTGAACTACATTCTAAATCCGGCATCCACTTCGTCAGAGCTGGTCTTTACAAATTTCCTCTCGGCAACTGAACCCTACGACGAAATGATACTCGTAAAAAGGTGTTACCAATCGCAAAAAAATGAAACCTTACTGTACAGGCAGTTTATGGAGTTTATACTTTCGCTCAACGATTTTGAGTCGGAGCGGCTTGACGATTTCTGTAGTTGTGTCCAAGAAGTCATGGATTTGATTTCGACTTTGGACGGCGGAGCTTACCAGATTATCGGAGCGATTCACACGAACACGGACAACTTGCACGCGCACATGGTGCTTAACAACATCAATATGCAAAACGGCAAACGATTCGCCCTACCTCGCGACGAGCTAAGAAATTTGAAGCTCAAGATTAACGACATCCTCAACAAGCATGATTTTGAGAAAATCGAAATGCATAGCTTAGACTGTGTTGACTCAGCTTAAGCTGAATTTTTTTATGGCTAAAAATGATGAGCAATGACGGAAAGTCTTTCGACAAAATTTAAAAACAACAGTACATATGAGTAAAAAGGAGGAATGATAGAAAATGGGACAGGAATTTTTGAACGCCAAACAGGTCGCCGCCGAATTCTTCAATGGCGAGTGCAATTACATGAAAGTTTTGCGGCTCACTCGTCAAGGCGTTATACCCGCCAAGAAGTTTGGCAAATCTTATCTGTTCAAAAGAAGTGAGCTTGAAAAATGGGCGGCAGATAATTTCAGTCGTCCTGCCATTTCCGACATTAAATTGAAAGGTAGTGCTTCTCGATGAAACGTGGTCTTTATGCAGTGTACGGCTCTAATGCCGCCGCAATCTTCACGTCGTGGCAACTCGTGCTGGAGAACAAACACAAATTTTTCGGCTTTAAAAATAAGAAGTGTAAGAACGCCGAAGAAGCTGCCGATTACATTGCTCGCAACTTGGCTTTCGACTACGAGGTCATAGACTTCGAGCGCGTCAACAAGTCATTGCTCATCAGCAACATTGATTCGATATTTTCCATTTCGGAACTCAAGAAGTAATGTTTAATGACAGTTAATAAAAACATTCCCTGCTAAACGCAGGGAAGTTCTTTCCTCAATATGGGCTAGAGTCTCGCATACACGCACGCACGAGACAAACACACGAATCTCAGCGTAAATAAACGGTTATTTTACGCTATAGATCCGAATGTGCGTGCGTGTGCGCGTACTATTGTTGCGGGTCTATGCAGGTAATTTTGTAAAGAGTTTTGCCATCCTTCGTCCTAGTATTAGTTGTGACATCGTTACCAAATACAAATCTCACAACTTTTCCTACCTCTCCCTCTTTGCCATTGGTATCTGGCATTTTCTTAATGATAAAATCAAGAATGCTTGTCGGTGTTGTAAATCTTTCTGGATCGTCAGTACGTTCATAATTTTTGCGGATTAAGTCACATACGGCTTCATTTTTGTCACTAATTGTCTGGCGTGTAGTG
>JAFQZB010000147.1 GCA_017406175.1 Selenomonadaceae bacterium
GCGATTACAATTCGGAAGATACAATTTCTATCGCGTCGGGAACTGTAAATGTTACGACCGACGGCGACGACGTTATACTTAACAAAAAAATTACCGTCGAGGGCGGCGCAAATAAAGCCGTCACTTACATTGAAAACGGTGTGGAAAAGATTTATCCCGAAGAAACTGATTTAGAAATTCTTCCGAAGAACTATAAAAAAAGCAGTTACACTTTCCCCGACGAACTTCTGTCGCTTGACGCCTCGGCAGTTCAACGCGATATTAAAATTACGGGCAACGACTACATGAACTCGATAAAAGGCGGCGCAGGCAACGACACGCTAATCGGCGGCGGGAGCAATGATACTTTGACAGGCGGCGAGGGATCGGATGTTTTTGTCTGGAACAAAGGCGACGGCAACGACCTCATCACAGATTACAACGCTGAGGACGCTATTCTCATAAAAGGTTCCACCGTCAGCAAAAAAACTGCAAACTCCGACGACCTTATACTTACTACTGCAAGCAAAAATAAAATAACAGTTCAAGGCGGCGCGTATAAAGTTATCGACTACACGGACGACAAAGACAGTTATTCTTATTCGCATTTCGTCAGCTTCAAAGGCAAGTCGGCAACACTTAAAGACGATTACGGGAAAAGTTATTTTAATGCAGATGATTACTCCGATGTTCTTGCCAAGATTGATGCCAAAAACGTCACGCACGGCTTGAATATCGTCGGAAATGACAATGCAAACAGTATTTTCGGCACGGCACATGAAGACACACTCGACGGCGGCAAGAGCAATGACACGCTTTACGGCGGCGACGGCAACGATTCGCTTAAAGGCGGCGACGGAAAAGATTACATTTACGGCGGCGACGGCAATGACACGCTTTGGGGCGGCGCGGGCAATGATTCCCTCTGGGGCAACGCAGGAGCCGATAAGTTTATCTACGCTAGCGGCAAGGATATTATCTTCGGCTTCGCAAACAATGACACCTTGACGCTTGACGGGCTAGACTTCACCTCGTCGTATAAAAATGGAGCCGTCACTTTAACTTTTGACAACGGCTCCGTAACTTTTAAAGATTTCACGGCAACGACTTTCCATATTGACGGCGACTCGTATAAAATCAGCGGCTCCAAGCTCGTCAAGAAATAAACTTCCTAGACTGCCTCGCGGCGGTCTTTTTTATCGGGCTAAGATGATTTCTTCAATGCGTGCGCTCTCGGCTTCGCGGGTGCTGATAACGCCCGTCCTCTCCATTGCGTCGATAACGACAAGTTGCCTCTGCTTAGCAAGGTGGAAGTCGACATAGGGCGAATAGACGCTGGGCGCATTCGGAAGACCGGCGAGCATCGCGCATTCGGCAATCGACAGCTCTTTAGGCTCCTTAGCGAAGTAACCTTGCGCCGCGTCGTATATCCCGTAGAAGTTCGAGCCGAAGTAAATCACGTTCAAATAAATCTCAAGTATCTTGTCCTTGTCGAAGTCCTTTTCCATGTTCATAGCTAGGACGAGTTCTTCAGCCTTGCGTGTGAAGGTCTGGTCGCTGGTCAGGAAAAGATTTTTGACAGTCTGCTGAGTAATCGTCGATGCGCCCTCTTGAATTTCGCCCGCCTCGACGTTGACGAAGACTGCACGAGCAATGCCGATGAAGTCAAAGCCCTTGTGCTTGTAAAAGCGATTGTCCTCGACTGCTACGACGGCTTGGCAAAGGGTGGGCGGCAGCTTGTCAATCGTGACGTAGTGCGGCAGGTCTCGTATCTTCTCATCGACGGCAGGCTTAATTGAGGTCATGCGGTCGACGCTATCGAGGACGCCTAACTCCTCCGCCTTAGGGTTCGTCGTGTCGGCGGAAACTTTTTTATCGCGGTCGTACTTGCTAGGGTCGAAGGGCTGATTGTTCTGTTCGTCAAAGAGCGTTTTTATTTCGGGAGCGTTGCCGCGTTTAATCGGCTTGTCCTTAGAAAAAATCTCGTCGGCAATGAAGTCTAATTGGTCGGCGGGGTCGTCGCTCTTAACATACAAAGTCACAGCGAACGAGATAAAGAACGTCAGCACCATGGCGATAACAAATTTTATAAGCTTGAAGATGATTCGGAAGGAACGCTTCGGTTTGTCGTTGCTCAAAAAAATTACTCCCCTCAAATGTCGTTGCGGAGAGTATATCACAAAAAAATTTTTTTTATAGCCCAAGGTTATTCTGCCTTGAGAGTTTGGACGGGCAAGCCGCAAGTTTTAATCCACTCGTCAACGGGAGCGGCATTAGCCAAGTCTCCGACGAAAATCTCCGTGACGTTGAATCTCTTGACGAAGTCATTCAAGGCGGCGAGGTCTTTTTGTTCAAAGGTAAGCGACGAGAATTCTTCCGTGCAAATTATTTTCCCGTCGACGACCTTAAGAACATACACGCCGCAACCTTCAAGCTGTTGCTTAAAATTTTCGGGCGGAGTGCCGACGATTAAAATATTTCTCTTAAACTGTTTGCGGATGTGTTCGACGACGCTTCGATAAATTTCGTTGTAGGTTTGACCAGGCTTAGCCGGCTCTTTTTTTAGTTCAGCTTTGTCTTGTTCGTAATACTTTTGCAGGACGGCAACTTTATTATCGCTCTTGGAAAACTCATCAAAGAAACTCTTGCGGCGGGTATCAGCCAACACAGATGTTATAAAGGGCGTATTGCTCCTTATGGCTGCGTTGAAGTTGACTTCCTTTTTGTTCAAGGTCAGTCGCTCGAAGAAGTCTTTGCCCTTGGCCGTGTGAACGATAACCAATGACGTGCCGCGATTGTCGAACATCTCCGGCGCATACTTTTGAACGCCCCAAGCGTCGCCCAAAGTCAAGTCAGCTTGTCCGTTCGGGAATTTGAACTTGCAACGGTGACAGCTCGGACGCAAAGTTAAATTGTCTAGAAAAAATTTCCCGTAAACATCTGCGCCAAGCCCGTTGGAGTAGCGAACTCTGTCCTTAAAATTTATTTCAAAGCGATAACCTGCCCAACCAGTGCGCTTGCTACGAAAGTTTACGTGCGCGACCTCGTGAGCGTCATCAAACGCGCCGATATAATATTCCCAAAGAGCGGGCGACGGTGCGCCGTGACAGACTAAATCAGCCGTCAGGAGGTTGTCGGGGTCGCCGCCGAGAAAATGTTTTAAGCCAGCACATTGGCAAGGCGTGCCACAGAAGAAAACTTTTTGAGACTTCAACGCGTCGCGGACTTGCCTATAAACATCGCCGATTTGGCTTTGAACGTATTTGCTCCTGCGCAGATTTTCCAGTTCGTCGAGGTTATGCGCGGCAGTGTGAGCCACGTGAAACTTTTTGTCGAAGCCTGCGCCGAAAATGATTCCTCCTTCGCGCAAAACAATTTCGCTTAACGCGCTGAACACGCCGCCCGCCGAGCTGTGCCGCAAAACTTTTTCATCAGGATAAGTGGCAACAAAAACTTTCGGGAGCGCGTCGGGAAGATTTTTCTTAGCGTTAAGCGCGGGACAAGTCGCATCGCACCTGCCGCACTTTATGCAAAGGTCCGGATTAATCTTCGGATAGGCAAAGCCCTCGGCGTCGCGAGTCATGGTTATCGCGTTCTTCGGACAAATGTTGGCGCAAGCCGAACAACCAGAGCAATCAGCGCGTTCAACAGCAATCATTTCTTCAATCTTCATCATGCGTCGCCTCCCAAAAGTTTTTCCAAAGGATTCACGTCAAACGCCTCTGCCGGAAAATTGAACGTCGGGAAATAATTTTGATTTGTATCAGCAAGTCCCTCGCAGGGATTCACGCCAAACGCCTCTGCCAAGAAATTAAACGCTTTGGCTTTTTCATCAGACAAGATCTCCTCGCTACGACTAAAATCAATTTCCATCGGCTCGGCAGGATTAAACCTGTCGCCTAAGCCGAACATCTTAAGTAAGGATACAAAACGCGGGTCGTTACCCATGCGAAGTCCGTTGAGGATAAAAGGACGCTTAAACAAAGTCGAAAACGCCGCGCCGTGAAATGAATTTGTGAAAACAAACGACGCGTGGGCAAACAGCCAGACGAATTCTGCTGGACCAACCGTGAAGTGATTATAGTTTTCCGTGTTGAACAAATTTATGACGGGCAGATTGAGCTTGTCGGCAAGAGAATTTACTGTGGTGGGCGGAAGTCTATCTAGATGATAAGTCAGGACGTAGCCGCGAGAATATCTCTCCTTGAACCACGTCGGCTTTTGCGCAACGGCGAGCCATTCTTTTTTCGTCAGCAAGAGCACCGGGTCAAGCACATGAAGCGACGTTCTTCCTGTTAAGTCATGGATAAGCTTAACCCCGTTTTCCTCTCGCACGGAAAGATAATTGAAGTCGGAGATTCCGCGCCTGAAAAGTTCCTTCTTCGCGTCGGGAATTGAGTTGACACCA
>JAFQZB010000148.1 GCA_017406175.1 Selenomonadaceae bacterium
CACTGGAAAGTCTCATCAAAGCCTAGAAGTCGTAGCGTTTTTTGCGGTGCTGGACCGCAAAAGACGCTATTGTGAAACATACAGGAACGTCGGTTTTCCGCATGATGAAAGGGCAAACGGCATGTCGGCTTTGGACAAATATCTGAAACAGTGCAATGAAGTGTGGTTTTCGATTTTGGGATTTTGCGTCATGCCGGTACCGTTAGACCCGTCACCTGAAGAGCAAATCGGGCAAATGTAACCCGAAACCCGCGCGGCTTGAATTATCCCATGTGTTTCAAGTTCATCAGAAGAAAGGCGGTTAATGGTTTCAAGGGTCGCGGTAGAAAATTTTTTCAGTTGCCTCTGGTGTTGCTTCATAAAAATCACCTCGTGGGGAATAAAGAAAAAAGACGACATTCCGATGAATGCCGCCTTGAAAAATCTACCGAGAAAAGTCCCTTGCAAGAAACGCCGCCTTAGTGTAAAATCTACGTGTTGTTTTGAAATAGTATCATTTTAATTGAGAACGGCGCGGGAGTCCCATTGGGGCTTTCCGGTAAATGGGTCGAAGCATTCACCGGACGAAGACCTGTGGTGTTGGAAGCACTGCAGGTCTTTCCGCATTTATAACAGTCGTTCGCCTATAACTTTTTCCTCCGAAAATTTTGATTCTAAAAGCTAATTCGCCGTGCAAGAAAATAATCCTGTTTAAGAGTTAAAGCTAATTTTTGCAAGCTCATGAATGCGTTGAATAGATAAACCGGTATCTTCTTGAATTTCTTCGAGGGGTCTGCCTCTACGAATGAGTTTGATAGCGACGGATTCGCGTTCTTTAGCACGACCACGTTGTTCGCCTTGAAGTTCGCCTTCCATACGTTCTTCAAGTAAAGCCATTTGGAGAGTCATAAATTCTTTCATCGCCTTTTTATTAGATTTGACGAGTTGAACAGCGTCGTCCAACTCTTTAACGAAATCACCCGAAACAATGCCTTTGTCAACGTAATCGAGAAAAGCTTTGATGTCGGGAGAAACGTCGTCCATTGTCCCCTTGGTGCTGAGGAAAATTTTAGTTACGCCACTTTCAAGAATAAAATCAAGTTCTTGATCACAACGTTCGCAGAAGGAATAAAAATGGCGATTATATTTGAAACGAAAGGGACAGATAAAGATGATTATAGATTCTCCAAGTGCGCTGTAGTGTTGTCCTGGTTTAAGTTTATCGCCGTCAATAAGTTCTTGATAGTATCGAGTGCGTTTGGCAAGATTGTCGGAGTTGGACACTTGCATTTCAATATCGAAAGAGCGATTGGAGCCCTTTTCCTCAACGTAAACGTCGAGGCGGATGCCTTTGCTGTCGGAACGCAAATTGATAGTCTTTTCTCGTTCGGGATAGTTTATTTCACTGATTTTAACGTTAAGAGTCAAAAACTCCACGCCTAAAGGCGGGAGCTTATAAAAGCTCTTTTTGACTAGCCTAAGTCTTAACTGACTACGTTACCTGCGAATACATAGGTACCGGCGGACGTAAATCCTAATCTGCCGCTCTACGGCTTATAGTTAAACAGTTCTTAGGGGTAGGAACGGTGCTGTAAGCATACAAAACCGCAGGATAACATTGGCAAAGGATTGCTACGCTAGCGGGCGGCGGTCTGTTCCTATTTATCAGACATTATGCCCGCTCGCCTTCGGGCGATACCATTTAAAGGAGGGGCGCGGCTCCTCCCCACAAGGGGGTATCCGCCGCGCATATTTGATGATTAATGGTTGCGATTATCGATAGCGAGTTGTTCCAGACGCTGAAAGGGTAAGTCAGTAAATTCTTGAACTTCATCAAAGGACTTACCCTTGCGAAGCATTTTAATGGCGACGGCTTCTGTGCCCTCAGTCCGTCCGATTTGTATTCCGCGTTGTTCGCCTTCCATGCGTTCTTCAAGTAAAGCCATTTCGTAAGTCATGAATTCTTTCATCGCCTTTCTGTTAGATTTGACGAGTTGAACAGCTTGATCCAACTCTTTAACGAAATCACCCGAAACAATGCCTTTGTCAACGTAATCGAGAAAAGCTTTGATGTCGGGAGAAACATCGTCCATTGTTCCTTTGGTGCTAAGAAAAATTTTAGTGACGCCACTTTCGAGTATAAAATCGAGTTCTTGGTCGCAACGTTCGTGGAAAGAGTAAAAGTGGCGATTATATTTGAAAGGGAACGGACAGATGAAAATGATGATAGATTCACCAAGAGCACTGTAATGTTGCCCAGGCTTGAGCTTGTCACCGTCAATGAGTTCTTGATAGTATCGAGTGCGTTTAGC
>JAFQZB010000149.1 GCA_017406175.1 Selenomonadaceae bacterium
GCGATTTTTTGACAGGGAGAGCGAACAAGCCAAACCGAAAAGCGTCGTTGTATCTCCGAAGTCTCCGCCTTGATTTTCTTTGTAATAATTATCATCGAAAAAGCCAACTTGCCCACTGTCCACTTCAATTACGCAATCAGTACAAATATTAGGTAAGACGTTTTTGTGATTGACATGGCAAATGGAGAGTTTAGCAACACGAGTGCCCCAAGTTGCCATATTGTAGAGAGTGAGTTTCGTAAGATACTTGCCCGGTAAAGCATTGACGATTTTTGCCGCTCCCACGCGCTGTCATAGTTGTTGCACGGGTCGGAGATGTGGATTTTATTGCCCCTTACTTTGAACGAGCCCAGATAGATTACCAATTGACTTCTCCTCCTATATAAAAACTAAGGGCAGTCCGAAAAAGGACTGCCCCATACAAGAACTAACATTAGAACCAGCTGGCTCCCAGTGATTCATATCCGGCTATATTTTTATCTACGACATCAAGAGCAAGCCTGAAACTGCAGTTGTGACGATATTTTATTGCCGCCCTGATGATGTTACGATTTATTGTAAGAAAATCTTCATCGATGTTGGTGCCGCGTTTCCATGCGATGTCTAAAAACCACTCGCAGAAGTTCGGCTTGTTATTTTTATAATCCTTTATAGCCTGAAGAGCGGCAAGCGGCGTGAAGTACCCGATTGAGTAAGCTATCAGCGCGGCTATCAAATGACGATACCTCTTGAGCAACTCCTTGTCTTTGTCGTAAATCATCTGCCGTCCTCCTTGAACACGAGCGAGAATTTTGAGAAGTTTTTAGGCGGCTTGTCGACGAAGGAAATGAGATGCCATGCCCATATCCCGACGTTTTCATAGCCAGTGTTACCTTCATGAAAATCTCCGCCACCGCGATCATTGCCGACTGCCGTGAGCAAAGGCAAAGGGTGAATGCACCAACCGTGTTTGTCGATTGAAGCCGCTTTATACTCGTCCAAGTTCACGAATTGCCGCTTGTCGTGATTGAGCAAGAATTTGCCGTCGAGATTGAAGTTTGTGGATACGACACCAAGCGGCTTTACTACTTCGCCCCACACTTCCTTGTAACACGGCACGTAGAACGCAGAGCAATTCGGGAAATCGAAGTCGTCAGGTTCGTCGCCGTAATCTCCGACCCAACATACCCGTCCAGGTTCGTTGTACAGAAATTCCGCGAACGCATTGACGAAATCATTCTCCCACCATGCGTGTTCCAGCAATTTTGCAAACGTATAATTTCCGTCTACCGTCCGGTCAAACACACGACAATTCAGACCATACTCATCACCCAAAATTGGCTTAAAATATTGCCCCATTAAAATTCCTCCTTTATTTAAGCAGACAGCGAAAACTCTTCGGTATTCATCGGTTCCTTCTTCGACAAGAGCCTTTGTGCATACGGACAATTTTCTCTCGCCGCGCAGTAGTCCAAACATTTTCTGTTGCCCCAGCGTTCGCGGAAGGAGCAAACAGGCGGCAAAGTTTTCGTTGCGATTGCCTCCCTCAAAAGTTTTGCCTTGTGCTGAAAGTAGCGCGTGAGCCAGCAGTCGCTGATTTTGTTTATCGGGATTATGTAGACGGATTTATCAATTCCCCGTTCAGCCGCTATGCGAAGTGAAGCGTCTCGACATATTGCCTGTATATACATGCGGGAGATTTTGAAGCCTGCTCGTTCAAGCAATAGCCGATAATAGTTAAGTTGGATACTCCAGTCGAGTAAATCCCTAACGCCGTCATAACGCAGTTCCGTCTTGAATTTTGGCTGTCCTTTCTTGAGTCCAGATTTGTAGACTTCGCCTGTGTCAACCCTGACTTTGTAAATCCCTAACGCCCGCATGAGCTTGAAACTGGACGTGACTTTCAAATCGCCCAGCACTCCGTCATCGCCGTCGAGGATTTTTCCGTACAAATCGAACTGCCCCGACGTGATGTCGTCCTTGAGCCGTTCTTCAGAGAGAATTTCGCCCTGCGTGTTCAGCTCGTTGATTGAATGAAGGGCTTGACCTTGCAGAGCGTAAAGCACCGACGACGGCTCCACCGCGTATGCGCTCGTTTTCTTCAAATACGTTTCGCGAACACCAGCGATGAGCTCTGTTACCGTCGGTTCGGAAATTTGACGGTCGAGAGAATTGGCAACGGCGCGCAACGTCGGCAGGAACATGCACCTTTGTCTATTCCGGCAGGAACGTAGACAATCTGTGATCCGCACTCGCTCCCCACTCGGACAGATAAATTTTGTTGCCGGCATAAATGCCACCTCCACAAAAAGAATTAGCCCCGACCACGAACCGCAGTCGGGGCTTTAAATTTGTTTGCCTTCAGAACGGAACCGCCCAAACGTATTCCTCTTCCATGAAATTTTCTTCGGACAAATTTTCCTGCTCAATTTGGACAGTCAAATTTCCGAAGTGATTTTCCGTCGCCAAGTCGCTGAATTCAATTAGAGTCAAAGCTATCGTCAAATACTTCGCCGGAATGCGCACCTGGAACGGATTCAAC
>JAFQZB010000150.1 GCA_017406175.1 Selenomonadaceae bacterium
CCGTTAAATCTGTTTCGTATTTTTTTCTCATAATATACTTATCATATCACTTTTTGGATGTGAACACACGTTCTAAAAACAATTTGAAGATAGTTTCTCAGTGAATCAAAAAGCCTCGGTTACGGTCGGGGCGTTTTTTTTGCCCGTTTTACAAAATCCGCCATAGCGGAAAACGTAAATCACACGTCCAAATCACCCCTGATTTTTGTACAGGTCGAAAAGTCCGCATAATGGCGCGATACAAATTCCGTTATTCCGGAAAACGTAATTTGAGCCTCCAAATCGCCTTCAAAACCATTTTCAAAGCTCAAAAATCGTTTTCGAGGCGTCAAAAAAGTTTTTTCGGCGTGTATTTCCTATTTCAAGCTGTCGTGTTATAATTTTGAAAAAAATTTAAGGAGTGATGACTATGAATCGACCTGAAAGTTCAAAATTCGTGCCTGGGCTGCCCGCTGATAATGATATTAACACTCCGACTAACTCTCAAGGCGATAATTCTACCAAAATTTATGATGGCGTCGCCGAATGTACTATGAATGAATCCGATAACCTTAAAAGCGTCAAACTTCGCGCCAAAGACCTCGCTATACAGAAAGTTCAGCAGAAAATCTCCGATTACGTCTACGGATTCTGGAAAGATAGGTATTTGACCCTCCCTGACGACGAAGTTTTATCTATCGTCAACGAAATATGTAATATAACCGACGTTAAGTATAATGTTCTCGATTCTGATGATAAAATTTCGGTTCGCGCCACCGTCCTCGCTCAAATTGACGATAAGGACATTATGAACTATATCATTCAGCTTTTTAAGGAAAAAAACGAACTTAAAATCCAAAATGAAGCTCTTCGCAAGGAAAATAACAACTTGAAACACCAAAACGATAATATTGACCTTGCTATTAACAAATTTTTTGAGGCTGAGAACGTTCAAAGTCATAAAGAAGCGATTAAACTTTACTCTAAGGCTATCCAACTCTATCCGAATTTTGCCTATGCGTACAGCAAGCGCGGCTTGTCTTATACAAGTATCGGCGATGATGAAAAAGCTAAAGCTGATTACGCAAAATATAGAGAACTTCGCAGATAACGAACATAACATTAAAAAAAATAAATCCTCTGCTAAAAACCTTGCGGCGGAGGATTTTTTTTGCTAAGATTCGTTCGGAGATGATTTTATGGGAGAAATTGAGATTGGCGATTTGATAGTTGAATGGGACGATAATAAAGCCGAATTGAATTGGAAAAAGCATAAGATTTATTTTGAGGATGCAGCATATGTCTTTCTTGATGAAAAACGATTTGAAGATTATGATGAACTTCACAGCGAATACGAAGACAGATGGAAAGTTGTTGGCAAGGTAAGAGATGTTTTGGTAGTTATTTACACGGAACGCGGCGAAAAATACCGGTTAATATCGGCGCGATATGCAAATAAAAAGGAGGAGGACGAATATTATGGGCAGTATCCGAATTTATAAGGGAATGCCGCCGTTGTCAGAAGAACAAATCCGCAGACTTGATGAAAACAAGCCAAAATCTGACGACGAGATTGATTACAGCGATATTCCACCGTTGACTGATGAAGAACTTGCTAGAATGAGACAATCTCGGCTCCGTAGACAAAAACAAAGCATTGCAAGCTAAAAAATAAATCCTCTGTCGAAAAACTTGCGGCGGAGGATTTTTTTTGCTATCATGAGGAAAATTTTTAGGAGAGGTGACTTAAATGGATAGCAAAGTTTTATTCAACGTTCAATACGGTCTCTTCGTCCTTAGCGCACGCGACGGCGACAAGGATAACGCCTGCATAATCAATACGGTGACGCAAGTGACTGCCGCGCCTATCACGAAGGATAGAATTTCAATCGCCGTGAACAAATCGAACTACACGCACGACATCATCGCTAAAACAAAGAAATTTACGGTGTCGATAATCACTGAGGCGGCGACTTTCGATTTATTTAAGCATTTCGGCTTCCAAAGCGGTAAGAACGTCGACAAGTTCGCGAATTTCGATAAAGTTCAGCGCACAGCCAATGGAACGCTTGCGATAACCGAAGGCACGAACTCATTTATAAGCGCGAACGTGATTCAGCAGGTCGAATTGGATACGCACTCAATTTTTATCGCTGAAGTGGTCGATATGGAGAAATTCTCCGCCGTTCCGTCGACGACTTACAACTATTATCAGGCGCACATCAAACCGAAGACGGCAGTCCAGGCGACGGGCAAAACTAAATGGGTTTGCAGGATTTGCGGCTACGTTCACGAGGGCGAAGAGCCGCCGGCAGTGTGTCCTTTGTGCAAACACCCGTCCACAGACTTTGAAAAGGTCGTAGAAGAGGCTCCCGCGCCGAAAAACAAATTAGCCGGCACCAAAACGGAAAAAAATCTTCGTGAGGCGTTCGCGGGCGAATCTCAAGCGCGGAATATGTACACGTACTTTGCAAGCGTGGCTAAGAAGAACGGCTACGAACAAATTGCCGCATTATTCCTCAAAACCGCCGATAACGAGAAGGAACACGCGAAACTTTGGTTTAAGGCGTTGGGCGAGCTTGGAACTGTGGAAGAAAATCTTGTTCACGCGGCAGACGGCGAAAAATTCGAGTGGACGGACATGTATCCGCGAATGGCACGCGAGGCGGACGAAGAAGGCTTCCACGAGCTTGCAGAACAGTTCCGCGGCGTGGCAGCAATCGAAAAACATCACGAGGAACGCTATCGCAAGCTGTTAAAGAACGTCGAGGCGCAAGAAGTCTTCAAAAAGGCTGGAGTGACGCTTTGGGAGTGCAGGAATTGCGGACATTTGGTTTTGAGCACGACGGCTCCTGAACTTTGCCCCGTATGCAATCACCCGCAAAGCTTTTTCGAGGTCAATTCGGAAAATTATTGAATTGTTCGCGCTCAGCTTGGGGTGCGTGGATTGAAACGAGGTAAA
>JAFQZB010000151.1 GCA_017406175.1 Selenomonadaceae bacterium
CGACGCAATGCCCGCCAAAGTTTTCATAGTGCACGGCACGATAATCATTCCGTCGACGAGGAAACTCCCGCTTGCAATCGACGCGTCCATTTGGTTCACGTCGTAAACGAAATTGGCAAGGCGGCGTATCTCGAAAACGTCAAAGTTCGTTTCGTCTCGTATGGTGAGTTCCGCGCCCTCGGTTATGATTAAATGCGTTTCGACGGATTCCATCTCCTTTAGCCGCCTTAGCAGTTCGACGGCAATCACTACGCCGCTAGCACCCGTCATGCCCACAATCAGTCGCATATCATTTCCCCTTTGAGTTGATAGCCTCGCGGCGTTATCATGAAGCCTTCCTTGACGAAGGTTTGAGAATTGCCGATTATCACTAGCGAAAACATGTTGACTTCCTCTTGAGTGAAATTTTCTAGCGTCGAGATAACTTTAGTCTCGCCTGAGCGTCCCGCATTAGTCACGATGCCGACGGGCGTATTTTTTTTGCGGAACTCAAGCAAGATATTTTGAACTTCGGCGAGCTGTTGAACGCGGCGTTTGCTTTTGGGGTTATAAAGGGCGATAACGAAATCACCCGCCGCCGCCGAGCTAACGCGCCTTTTGATAAGCTCCCACGGCGTCATTAAATCGCTTAAACTTATAATTGCAAAATCGTTCATGAGAGGCGCACCTAGGATAGCCGCCGCCGCATTGACTGCACTGACGCCCGCGATAACTTCAAACTGCGGACGTTTGTCTTTGGGCAAGTCGAGAATCATTTCAAGGACGAGCCCCGCCATACCGTAGACGCCGGCATCGCCACTGGAGACAACTGCCACGTTGCGACCGCTTAAAGCCTCCGCAATCGCCAGTTGGCAGCGTTCGACCTCCTGCATCATTGCCCGCCCGATTATTTTCTTATCGCTTATGATGTTTTCAATGAGCTTAATGTAAGTGTTGTAGCCCGCGACGACTTCGACGGATTCGATTGCCCGACGTGCACGCGGTGTCATCTCGTCCAAGCCGCCCGGTCCTATCCCGACGACAAAAACTTTACTCATTAATCGCTAACCACCTTCCTTGCCCCGACGAAGCGCGCCTTCCAATATTCGTTGTCGAGGCTATCAATCTTCACGCCCTTGCTTGACGAGGCATGAAGGAACTTTCCGTCGCCGACATAAATCCCGCAATGAGAGACGCCCGCCGTATACGTCGTGAAGAAGACTAAATCGCCGGTCGTCAGTTGATTAGGCTTAGCGGCTCGCCCCAAATTGTATTGCTCGTCAGCTAGGCGCGGAATCGTCACGCCGTGCATTTTGAAGACGTATTGCAGAAGCCCTGAGCAGTCAAAGCCAGAAGGAGTTGTGCCGCCGAAGACGTAAGGCGTCCCTATGAAACGTTGAGCCGTCGAAACGATTTGCTTGCCTTGATTGCCGCTGATAAAGACTTTGCCATAAGGGGCAAGGGTCGTTGTCTTGCTGGTGTCCACGTCTGTGGCGGTGACTTTTAGGTTGGGCAAGCGTCGTCCTTTTTTTTCCTTAGCCTTCTTCAGTGCACGCCACGTAACGTTTGTAACAATGCCCGTGACGCTGATTTTGTTATCGTGTTGGAAGGCGGCGACTGCTCGTTCAGTTTCGGTGCCGTAAACCCCGTCAAGCTCGGTGATGTCGTAGCCGATTAGATAAAGTTTCTTCTGCAAGGTCAGCACGTCATTGCCGCGGGAGTTCCTAGAGAGGGTCGGCGACGCTAGAGCCGTGCCGCTTAGCAACGTCAAGATTGCGGCGGCTGTGATTGCTGTTTTAAACTTCATCGCATCAACCTCCAATACCTGATTCAAGGAAGTTAAATGAATTTGAACGAAAACCTCTGACCTGGCTTTAGGTAGCCCGTTAGGAAAATTTCTTCGTCGAGAATGTGCGCCGCGATATTAACGCGCCCGTCGGCTGGCAGCACATCTTGGATTATCTGAACTTCGCCCGCATATCGTCCGAAGTTTTCGTTGTCAATCGTCACGTCCCCGAAGCTACGTTGAATCGAAGGTTCTTCAGGCGGAATCTTTTCGCCGGTCTCCTTAAGGTATTGGCGACCCTCCACGGCACGAATCACGGACTTAGCTACGTCTTTGCGGCGCGTGAAGGTGCGACTAAGAATCTCCGTCGTTATCAAGTCGTTGCTTAGGAGTTCGGCTTGGAAGATGACTTCATCTTTTTGAACCGCCGCGACTGCTTGCAACTCCTCTTGGGTAGGTTGCCCGTCGCCGATAATGATAAAGTCGACGCCCAAAGCCGCTAAGAATCTCGCTGATAAGTCCGTTGAAAAGTTGCGGCAGTCTTCTAGGGTTGGAAGACCTTCGCGAAGCGGCAAACGCCTTTTGCCGTCCTTGCTCGGCACGAACGCCCCGACCTCAATCCCTAAGTCGTGCAGGATACGATTTTGATTATCGAAGAAGTAAGTATCCAGTCCCGTCCATGGGTGCGGATAGAAGTTGTGTAGTGCGCTTATGTTGTTAAAGTCCGCTTTGCGTTCTATCAGGGCGTCCAAAAGTTCTTCGGTGGCGGTGGAGGCGTTGAGTTGAATCTTGCGCTTGTGGCTAAGCTCGGCGACTTGTTCGGACGTGAAGCCGTCGTCTAGGCGGAGGGTTATTCCGTCCATGTCGTATTGGGAAAAGTTTTCGGAGTTCACGTCTAGGATAATTTCAAAGCCATTGATGACCGCCGTCGCTAAGATGTCTTCCAAGTCCTCTTGAAAAGTTTCAGCCGCTGACGATTCGGGAATCTGCACGGAGGTAAAAAGACGCTTGAAGCCCAGAGCCGCCGCCGTATCAATCAGCGAAAGATTTGCCTCGCTGTCGTAGTCCAGCTCTGCATAAATCGATATTCCGTTCTGCATAACAAAATCTCCTTTGGCGAGAAAAGTTTACGTGCCAATCATAGCGTTAATTCGTTTGATACGGTCGCGGAGCTTATCATTGGTCGCTTGCACGCAAACCATTAGATTGCCGCGAACCTTGCCGATTTTAATCATTGCGGCGGTCGTCAGCATGTTGAGAATCATTTTGGTAGCGGTGCCCGCCTTCATGCGTGTGGAACCCGTCAAAGCCTCCGCGCCAGTCACGGGCGTTATCGCAATGTCGACGACCTTAGCCAAAGCCGAATCCTCAACGCACGAGACGCCAACGGTTATCGCGCCGAGTTTCTTAGCGAAGTCGACGCCGCCCAAGACGTAAGGCGTCCTGCCAGATGCCGTGATTCCAACCAGAACATCCGCCGCGCAGAAGTTCCGATTAGTTAAATCCTCTGCCGCAAGGTTGAAATTATCCTCCGCGCCCTCGACGGCACGAATCAACGCGCCTTCGCCGCCCGCAATCAGTCCTTGAACCATGTCAGGCTTAACTCCGAACGTCGGCGGACATTCCGAGGCGTCAAGCACGCCGAGCCGACCAGAAGTCCCCGCGCCTATGTAAAACAATCTGCCGCCGCGTGAAAAACTTTCGGCTATCGCGTCGACCGCCCGTGCGACTTCGGGCAAGACACCTTCGACAGCCGCCGCAACCTTTTTATCCTCGTCGTTTATGAGCTTAACCATCTCAAGCGTCGTGCACTCGTCTATATGCGCCGTCGCGGGATTTACCTTCTCCGTTGTCAGTGTAGAAAAATTTTCCATGTCGTCACCTCAGGGAATAAAGATTAGGTCGGCAACTTCTGGATTGCCCTCGGCTATGTCCATTTTGAATCGGTGGAGCGGCGCGAAGATTGGCGAACCCTTTAACCTAAGCTGAAACCTAAGTAGCGTGTGCGAATTGCTACCGAGGACGGGAATCCTAGTTAAGACGTAGCTGTTTGAATCGTTGGTTGCCAGTCCGTAGTCTTCGATGAACCCGGCGCGGAACCCGACCTCCTTAGAAGTGTCCTCGGCGTCGAGAGTGTATTTGCCGTCGGGATAAGCTATGAACTTGGCGGGCTTCTTTAACGCCCACTCAATCGCCTGCTTCGAGCCGTAAATTTCATTCCAGAGCTTGTCGCCCTTTAGCGTGGTCAAGTCCTTGTAAGTCATGGTGTGGCTTTCAAAGTCCATGTAGCCGCCCGCCTGCAACGCCCGCACGAAATCCCACGACAGATAATCCTTCATGCCGATATGGTCAGTGACGATAAAGACCGTCGCCCGCATGTTGTACTTTTGCAGGAGCGGGAAGACGTTCTTGTAAATGTCCTCGTGCCCGTCGTCGAAGGTAAGGATAATCGGCTTATCGGGCAAAGCCTTTCCCGTCTCCCAGGCGTCAAGTAAATCATCAGGCGCAATGACATGATAGCCGTTGTCCACCAGATACTTTAACTGAGCCTCGAAGTCAGCAACCTTTAACGTCGTTGGATTGGTATCGGTGTCGTTTACGCGGTGATAAACCAGAATCGGCACGCCGTCCGCCGCCCGCGCAAACAACCAATAAACGAACCCCGCCACCGCCACAAGGAGCACAACCATTGCTACAAAAAATTTCTTCATTAGTCTACGCTCCTTTCAGTCAAATTTCATTTCGGGTAATATATAACAAGCGGCGGGCAGTGTCAAGGAAATTCGCTGTTGTAAAAAGTTTCGGCGCGTGATAAACTGCGCGGCGCAAGGAGGAATTTTTTATGATAGTAGTAATGAAACGCGGAGCCACCCAAGAGAATTTAGCGGCGGTCGTCAAAAAGATTGAGGCGTCGGGATTGCGAACGCACCTTTCCAAGGGCGAGGAAGTTACAATCGTAGGCGTCATCGGCGACAAGAAGACTATTGCCAATCTGGAACTGCAGATGATGGCGGGCGTTGAAAAGACCGTTCGCATAACGGAGAAATATAAACTCGTCAGCCGCGACTTTCACCCCGAAGACACGATAATTGACGCGGGCGGCGTGAAAATTGGCGGCGATGAAATAATCGTCATGGCGGGACCGTGTGCGGTTGAAAGTCTGGAGCAACTGCGCGAGGCGGCTCAAGCCGTCAAAGCTTGCGGCGCGAAGTTCCTACGCGGAGGAGCCTTCAAGCCGAGGACGTCGCCTTACGACTTCCAAGGGCTCGGCGAGGAGGGTTTGAACCTTTTACGCACGGTTGCGGACGAATTTGATTTGCGGGTCGTCACGGAGATTGTTGACAAGGACGACATCAACCTTTTCTGTAAGTACGCGGATATTCTACAAGTCGGCGCACGGAATATGCAGAACTTCCAAATGCTTAAAGCCCTGGGCAAATGTCCAAAGCCCGTCATGCTAAAGCGTGGGCTCTCGGCGACAATTTCGGAGTGGCTAAACGCGGCTGAATACATCATGAGCGGCGGCAATGAACAGGTTATCTTCTGCGAACGCGGCATTAGGACTTACGAGACGTTCACGCGCAATACGTTGGACTTGTCAGCAGTGGCGGCAGTCAAGGAGCTATCACATCTGCCAATTATCGTAGACCCGTCGCACGGCACTGGACGTTGGAAAATGGTTGCGCCTATGGCAAGAGCCGCAATCGCCGCTGGAGCCGACGGTTTGATAATCGAAGTGCATCCCAATCCAGAGAAGGCACTTTCCGACGGCGACCAATCATTGACGCCCGAAGCCTTCAAAGATTTAATGTCGAGTCTCGGCGGCATTGCAAAAGTTATGGGGCGTTCGCTATGAAGATTGCAATAATCGGCGTGGGGTTAATTGGCGGCTCGCTCGGCTTGTGCTTAAAAGACAAACTCGGCGACGGCGTTTATATAACGGGGCTGTGCAGGACAGAAAAATCAATGCGGCGGGCAATGGAACTCGGCGCGGTGGATTTGGCGACGTCAAACCTTCAAGAGGTCGTCGAGGACTCTGACATAATCTTTCTAAGTCCGCCCGTCCTGCAAATCGTTCCCATGGTCAAAAAGATTCTCCCGTTCCTAAAGTCTGGAGCAATCCTCACCGATGCCGGCTCAACTAAACAATTCATCTGGCAGGAGCTTAGAAAGATTTTGCCGCCCGACATATTTTATATCGCAGGGCACCCCATGACCGGCAAGGAAAAGTCCGGCGTCGAAGTGGCGGATAAAAATCTGTTCAAGGGCAAGGCTTATGTCATAGCCGAGGGCACGAACGCACCGCCAGAGGCTAAAGCTAAGTTGATGAGCGTCCTGCGACTGACTGAAGCGAACTTTTTGGAGATTGATATTGCTAAGCACGACCGCTGCGCCTCGATTATAAGTCACGTGCCACATCTGACGGCGGCGGCTCTTGTTACTCTCCTGAACGACGCGGGCGACGATTTGGATTCTTGCCTAAAGCTCGTCGGCGGCGGTTTCAAAGACACGACGCGTATTGCCAGTTCAAACGCTGACATGTGGGCTGATATTTGCATGACGAATGGCGACGCCATTGCCAATCACCTACGCGACCTTCAAGACATCTTAGGCAACGTCATCAACGCCATTGAGCGGCACGACCGGCAAGCCATTCACGATTACTTTACTAAGTCGAAGGCTCGCCGCGATAAAATTCTTGAGACGATTACTTTCGACCCGAACTGAGGAGGGCTTTTATTGAAGGCAATATATCTGGACTGCGCGTCGGGCATAAGCGGCAACATGTTTTTAGGGGCGTGTCTTCAACTGGGCGTGCCCGAAAAATATTTGCGGGCTGAACTCGACAAGCTGAATTTGCCGCGGGAGTTTGAACTTGAGATTGCGGACGTGAGCAAGAACGGAATCGGCGCGGCTTATGTCAATGTCAAACTGCCAAAGGGCTTTGATTCGGAGATTGACCGCCCGAACATCAGACACTTGCACCGCCACGAACACGCAATTAATCACAGCCATCGCACGTTCGGCGACATAAAGAAGATTATCGACAGCTCGGCGTTGAATGCGGCGGCTAAGACTCGTGCGCTGGCGGTTTTCTCTGTGATTGCTAAGGCGGAAGGCAAGGTTCATCAACGCCCCGCCGACGAGGTGACCTTCCACGAGGTCGGCGCGATTGATTCTATCGTTGACATTGTGGGCTGTGCGATTTGCCTTGATTATCTGGACGTGGAAAAGATTTTCGTTTCGCGAATCAACACCGGCTCTGGCTTCGTCAAGTGTGCTCATGGTCTCATGCAGATACCCGCGCCCGCGACGGCTGAACTTTTGCAGGGCTTCAAGACGTATCACTTTGGCGCGGAAAAGGAGCTGACTACTCCGACGGGGGCGGCGATAGTCAATGCGCTTGCCGAGTACAGCGCGGACTTGCCCGAAGACTTTTCATCGGAGAAGATTGGATACGGGGCTGGCACATGGGATTTGGATATTCCGAACGTCCTTAGGATTTATCTTGGGGAATTCGGCGGGCGCGGCGAACGGCACTTACTCAAGCTTGAAGCAAATATCGACGACATGAACCCGCAGATTTATGGCTGGCTTTATGAGCGGCTGTTTAAGGCGGGGGCTTTGGACGTGTGGACGACGCCCATTTACATGAAGAAAAATCGCCCCGCGCAGATGCTTAGCGTGTTGGTCGACGCGGAGCACAAGGAGCTTTGCATAAAGATAATCTTCGAAGAAACGACGACGATAGGCTTGCGGGTGATTGAGATTGCTCGGCGCGTGGAAGCTGTGCGGAAGATGGCTAAGGTCGAGACGAGTTTTGGGGAAGTTCAATGCAAAGTCAGTGCATATGACGGCAAGATAGTTTCGATAACGCCCGAATACGAGGACTGCCGCCGCTTAGCCGAGAAAAATTCCGTGCCGCTCAAAGCAGTTTGGCAGGAGGCATTGACTAAGCAAGAGGCTCGGCTCGGATAAAAAAATTTTTTTAAAATTTTTTGCGTGTCAAGCAGGAATTTTCGTAATTCGCGGCGAACCACCCCTCCGGGGTTGCGGGGTGGTTGGTTAGGTTAGCTGAGCCCTCCCGCCCAAGGAAGATGAAGGTGATTGACATGGGAGCTTACAGAGACACTTGGTTTCAGAACAACAGGTCGGATCATGGCTGGTACACTTGCGCTAAGTGCGGGAAAAAGATTCGCAAGGCTGATGTTGACATTGATCACATTATCCCGCAAAAGCATAAAGGTTCGGATAGTTTGTGGAATTTGCAGTGCTTGTGTAAACATTGCAATAGGTCAAAGCAAGCGAGAATTGGTTTAAAAGAAACGGGAACGGATTTGTTGAAGGCGAATGGAAAGCGTGCAGTGAAAGCCATTGTGACAGGAACGACAAGCATGTTGAGACGAAAGAAGAAATGAGAAACGGTAATGTTGAGCTTGTAAAGGAGATTGCGACTCTGGCAGAAGGCAAGAAGAAATTGCGGTTAATGGAAGTATGCGGCACACACACGGTAGCGATATTTCGTTCAGGGATACGTCAGGTTTTGCCGGAGAATGTGGAGCTTGTATCGGGACCGGGTTGCCCTGTGTGCGTGACGAATGACGATTACATTGACAAGGCGATTGAGTACACACGGGAAGGTTTCATCGTTGCGACGTTCGGGGATATGCTAAAGGTGCCGGGTTCGCGGTCGAGTTTGGCGGAGGCTCAAGCGGCAGGCGGCGACGTTCGGATTGTGTATTCACCGCTCGATTGCATAAAGCTTGCCAGAGAGAATCCTAGCAAGAAGATAATCTTTTTGGCGGTAGGATTCGAGACGACAGCCCCGACAGCGGCGGCGACGGTTTTGGCGGCGAAGGCTCACGGGATAAAGAACTTGTTCATGCTATCGGCTCAAAAGCTGGTGCCGCCCGCGCTAAAGTTTTTGTTGAAGGACACGTCGGTCAAGGTCGACGGTTTTTTATTGCCGGGGCACGTGGCAGTTGTCATCGGGGCGGACGCGTTCAAGTTCTTAGCTGACGAATTCAGGATACCGGGTGCAGTTGGCGGCTTCGAGGCGGAGGAGATTTTAATCGCGCTGAAGAGTTTGCTTGAACAGATTGACAGCGGGCGAGCCGAGGTCGTGAACGATTATCGCAGTGTGGTTAAAGCTGAAGGCAATGTTGCGGCGAAAAGAATCCTTGCGCAGGTCTACGAGGTCGCGGACGTTTCTTGGCGCGGCATGGGAATAATTCCTGCTTCGGGGCTTAGGATGCGTGATGAGTTCGCGGCGTTTGACATTGAACGCATTGAGCCGGTCGAGGTCGCGAGTACTGGAAAGCGGACTGCGTGTCGTTGTGGAGAAGTATTGCGAGGGCTGGTCAAACCGACGGAATGTCCGCTCTTTGGCAAGGCATGTCAACCGCTTCACGCAATCGGACCTTGTATGGTGTCAGTCGAGGGAGTTTGCGCGGCGTGGTTCAAATACGGAGGAAACAATTTCAAGTGGAGAGAAAAATTTTAATGGCACACGGGGCGGGCGGCAAGTTGAGTGCACAGCTCTTGCAGGAGGTAATTTTGCCTGCCTTCGACAACGAGATTTTAAACGAGCTTCACGACGGCGCGAAGATTGGACGCTTAGCAATGACGACGGATAGTTATGTTGTGCGTCCGATTTTTTTTCGTGGCGGGGACATTGGCAAGCTATCGATATGCGGCACGGTGAATGATTTGGCGGTCACGGGCGCGGAGCCGAAATATATTTCCGTGGGCGTGATATTGGAGGAGGGCTTTGACTTCGACGACCTAAAGCGCATTGTTCAATCGATGGCGGCGGCGGCTCGTGAGGCTGGAGTAAAAATCGTCACGGGCGATACAAAGGTTGTTGGGCGCGGGCAAGCGGACGGGATTTTCATAAACACGGCTGGGATTGGCGAGCTGATTGACGGCGTAGACATATCGGCTAGGCAAGTTCGCGCAGGCATGAAGGTTTTGATTTCGGGGACGATAGGCGACCATGCGACGACGATTTTGGCGGGGCGGCACGGCTTGGAACTGCCGGAAGGTGTTCAATCTGATTGTGCGCCGCTGAATAAATTGATTCACGAGATGTTGACGGCTGAACCTAGGATTGCCATGTTACGAGATGCGACACGCGGCGGGATTGCGGCTGTGCTAAATGAGATTGCACAGGCGGCGAACGTTGGGATACTACTTGACGAAGAAAAAATTCCCGTGCGCGAGGAGGTTCGCGGCGTCTGCGACATTTTGGGCTTTGACGCTTTGGAGCTTGCTAACGAGGGCAAGATTATCGCTATCGTGCCGGAGGGTTCGGCGGAAAAGATTTTGTCGGTCATGCGTCAGAATGATTACGGCAGGGACGCGGCGTTGATTGGCGAGGTCGTCAGCAATGCGGCGGGCAAAGTCGGCTTGCGAACTCCTTTGGGTAGCGTGCGGATTGTCGACATGCCGGCGGGCGAACTGGTTCCGCGTATCTGTTAAGGGGGCTTAAGATATGGAGCAAAGGACACGCGACATTTTAAAGCTACTGCTACAGGAGAAAACTTTCCAGACGACAGCAGAACTTGCGATAAAGCTATCAGTCAGCGCAAAGACGGTTTCGCGGCAACTGCCTAAGGTCGAGGAAGCTTTGAACAAAGTCGGCTTGCAACTGGAAAAGAAATCGGGCGCGGGTCTTCTGATAATCGGTAGCGATGTCAAACGCTATGCCCTGCTTAAGCAACTGCAGACGGGAGACAAGAGCGAGTATACGCCGAGCGAGCGACGGTCAATCATAATCGGCAAGCTACTTTCGAGCCGTGAACCGATTAAATTATTTGTGCTAAGCAGTGCGGTACACGTGACGGATTCGACGATAAGCAACGACCTTGACAAGCTGGAGCCGTGGTTTAGGGAGGCGGGCTTGAAACTTTTCCGCAAGCCGGGCTTGGGTGTGAGTTTGCTCGGCGACGAACGGGACTTGCGGCGGGCGATTGTCCGATATATTTATGAGCACGTCGGCGAAGAGCGGCTACTAAACCTAATGCAAGATAATCTGCCCGATAAGCCGCTTGCGCAAGTGTCGAAGTTTTTATTGGAGTTGATTGACGCGGGCGAGTGGCGGCGGCTTGAACAGATGATTCGCACGACGGAAGACGATTTGGGCTACAAGCTTTCGGACAATGCCTTTATTGGGTTAGTTGTGCACTTGTCGCTTGTCGTGCGGCGGATAAAGAATCACGAGCCAATTAAGCTTGAGGCGGAAAGTTGTTCGCGGCTCAAAGATAGTCGGGAGTTCACGGCGGCTAAAAAGCTTGCGGAACAAATTTCGGCGGCATCGGGGCTAGAAGTCCCTGCCAGCGAAGTCTGCTACATAACAATGCACATACTCGGCGCGAGGAGCCGTTACAGTTCGGCGAGCCTGGGAACGATTTCGATGATGGATAATTTTCACTTGGTCACGTTGGCGCGGCAGATTATGAAACGGGCGGCGAAAATTACGGGACGCGACATTGAGAAGAACCAGAGCTTGCTTGCGGGGCTAGTCAATCACCTTGCGCCGACGCTTAGCCGGCTGAAAATGCATATGGACATTCGCAACCCGTTGCTCGGCGAGATTCAAACGCATTACCCTGAACTGATGACCTTAACGAGAAAATGCGTCGTGGAGTTGGAAAAGGAATTGGGCGCGACGCTACCCGATTCGGAGATAGCTTATATCGCAATGCATTTGGGCGCGGCTCTGTCTGACAGCGAGAAATTTTCGCACGCGGTGCATAGAGTGGTTGTCGCGTGTCCTACGGGCATGGGGACTTCGCGATTATTGGCGAGCCGACTTCGTGCCACCTTCCCGACGCTAAAGATTGTCGACGAGGTGCCGATACTTGAGATTAACTCCGATTACATTGCGGCTAAGGATTTCGAGTTCATAATTTCGACGGTGCCGATTGCCCGCGCTGATAAACCGGTTTTAGTCGTGAGCGCGGCTTTGATTGAAGAGGACAGGAAGAAGATTGACGCGGAGCTTGCTCGGCAGAACAAACAGTTCTTGGGCAGTGCGGAGGAACTGGAGCCGCGTCCGCCGTTTATGGAAGGCTTATCCAAGATGAATTCATATGGGCGGGCGATTACGTCGCTGATGACGAATTATTTTTTTGTCCGCGATAAGATTGCTGACATCAACGAGGCGTGCGAACTTGCCGGGCGATTGGCGGGCGAGGACGACATAAGCCGCAAAGAAATTTCAAAATCGCTCCTTCTGCGCGAGGACAAGGGGTCGACGCTGATTATCGGCAGGCATATGATTTTACTGCATTGCAAGAGCGCGGCGGTTAAGGCTCCGGCGTTCGGGATTTTGCAACTCGGCGAGGGCTTCAAGTATCCTGCTGACGGCGAGATTGTCCGAACGGCGATTGTCCTGCTTGCCCCGCTTGACGTCGACGAGTTCACGCTTGAGACGATTGGGCATATTGCGTCGGTTTTGCTTGACCGCTGGGGCTTTATCGAAGTTCTTCACGAGGGCAACGGCAATGAGATTCGCCGCGAGGTGCTAAAGATTTTCGAGGACTTCTACAAGACCAAGTACAAGGAGCTGATGTGAATTTCCGCTTGCAATTCGGCGGGTGCTGTGATATAAGATTGGCGGCAAATGTTCTTTGATAAGGAAAGTGATTGGAGGGAACGCACGGACGCCATTTGAGCTAAACATTTTCCAAAGCGGATAAGTGGCGTCAGCTCAACGAAGACAAGACTTTTATGAAATCCGAATGACGATGACTGGCGGGAAATCTCACTTTTGACGACGCTTTTTAAATCTCTTTCCAAAAGTCCGATTCTCCCCGCGTCGGGTCGATAGTTTCTAGGCTAACTATTGCGCAGAGCCATTACTGCTTGCGGTATTGAAACCCATTATAGGTTTTAATATAGCAGGTCTAGTTACATCTAAATATTGCGCAGAGCCATTACTGCTTGCGGTATTGAAACTTTGCAACGTTCGAGCTTGATGGAGAATTGGTCCGTTCCATATTGCGCAGAGCCATTACTGCTTGCGGTATTGAAACCCATTTGATATTTGTCGTTCAAGCCGTAAATCTTCGTCATTGATTGCGCAGAGCCATTACTGCTTGCGGTATTGAAACGGCCGATAAAGCACCCCCTTGTTTTTAGTGAACGAAAATCAGAATTGCGCAGAGCCATTACTGCTTGCGGTATTGAAACTCCAGCTCGGTTCGGCAACCTTGGTCTCGACAACAGGAGCGAATTGCGCAGAGCCATTACTGCTTGCGGTATTGAAACG
>JAFQZB010000152.1 GCA_017406175.1 Selenomonadaceae bacterium
GAAGAAGAACTGGAGCAGATCGCAGGCGGCAATCGCGATGAGTTGGCACTCGACACCCAGCTTTTGAACACGATGGGCAACCGCATGGAGCCTTACACTCTGTATCAGCTTACGGACGCGAACGTCAGAGGAATTTCCGCCAGGGTCACTTCAATGTTTGGCCAATTCGGAATCAAGGTGGAGTATAATGACACGGGCGCAAGCAAATACTCCATTGACGGCAACCAAATTCCTCGCAATCAGGCAGTTACGGAATTGTTGAACCGCGCGGGCTACCATGACATTGACCCGACTCCCTTCCAAATCCGCCGCTGAATATCAAATAGCATTTCAAAAAGTCTCGACAAAAGTCGGGGCTTTTTTCATTTCAAGACACCTGCGGGAAAAAAATTTTCAAAGGCTGTAACAAAACGCGCTAATGAACGTATAAGCCCGCCGAGATTTACACAAGCTGCAGCGGGGCAAGATAATATGTCAATAATCGTTAGACAAAATCAGTTACTGCAGGACAGGCAAGTAGTAATTTCTTCCCGTAAGCCTTGACCTGATCAACAAAATCAAAATCCTTTCGGCGAAAGTCGGAGGAATTTTTTTTACATGTCTTCGATTTTCGGGGCGAGAGCTTCGCGGAACCCGTCGCCGATTAAATTAAAGCCGAGCATTAAAATAGCCAGCACGCATATCGGCGGCAAAATCTGGTAGGGGAAAATGGTAATGTTGTTGAAGCCCGCCTCAATCAGTGATCCGATTGAACATTGCGGCAGGACAATACCGACGCCGACGAAACTCAAAAAAGCTTCGGTGAAAATGGCGACGGGGATTGAAAACATGACTTGAGTAATAATCGGGCCGATGGTGTTCGGCAAAATCTGCTTGAAGATGATGTGAAAACTTCCCGCGCCTAAAGTGCGACTGGCCAGAACATATTCACGCTCTTTGAGTTTCAAACACTCCGCGCGGGCAATTTTGCTCATGCCAATCCACTCGGTGATAAGCAGTGAGGCAATTACAAGCCCTATACCTTTCGGCATGAAAATTGCCAAAATCGAGATGATGACGAGAGTCGGGATTGAGCCGGCAATTTCAATAAAGCGTTGCAAGACGTGATCGACTGCTCCGCCGAAGTAGCCGGAAATCAGTCCGTAACTTGTGCCAATAATCATGTCGATAAAAATGGCGACGAAAGCAATTATCAATGAGACGCGAGCACCTTGCCAAGTCCGAGTCCAAAGATCGCGCCCCATGTCATCAGTCCCGAAGAGAAAAGTTTTGTCCGCAAAAAAATTTTCAGAACTGCTCCCGCTGAATTGCGGCTCCAAACTTTTTGCGATAACTTCATTGCCCGTCGAATCGGTAACGGCAACAATTTCATCGTAACTGTAAGTGCTGACAATTGGCGCGAAGATTGCAAAGAAAATAATGACGGTTACGAGAATCAAACCGGTGACTGCGAATTTGTTTCGGAAGAAGTGAACGGCGACGCCCTTCCAATAGCCTTGCGAGGAAAAATTTTCGTCAACGGAAATATCGCGGTCGGTGATGAACTCAAAATCGCTTTTATTCAACGCTCAACCTTCTTTCGACGTCAAACGGATTCGCGGATCGATAATGCCGTAAAGAATATCGAGCACGAGCATTGCCCCGATATACATCGCGGAAAAAACTATGCTCAACGCGAGGACATAATTGTAGTCGACACCTTGCCCCGCGATAGCGTCAACCATCAACTTGCCGACGCCGTTAATCCCGTAAATTTTTTCAATGACCATTGCGCCAGTCAGCAAACTCACGACGAGAGGGGCAATAACTGTGACGATTGGAATCAGGGCATTTCGCAGAACGTGACGGCGAATCAGTTCAAAGCCGTAAAGCCCTTTTGATTCAGCCAACTTGACATAATCGCTGTTGAGCACTTCGAGCATTTCATTTCTTGTGAATCGGGCGATTGTGGAAATGGCGAATAAACTCAACGATAGCGCGGGCATGATTGATGACGCGAAAAAGTTTGCGGGGTCGAAAAAATATGGGAAGAGCGGAATTTTGTAGGAGAAGAAGTACTGCAGAAAAATCATGAAGACGTAGGAGGGAATGCAAACGCCGAGGATTGAAACGAGAGTGCAGAAGCCGTCGAGAAATTTTCCGCGATTGAGAGCGGCGACAATTCCAATCGCCAGCCCTACCACTGTTCCGAATAAAATTGAAAGTACACCGATTTTAAACGAGTTGATGAGGCAGGCGGTAAGTATCGGCTTAATGGGTGCGCCGTTGTAAAGTGAAGTGCCATTGCCGAAACTGCCGCTGGCAAGCAATGACATGTAGTCAGCGAATTGAATCAGAATCGGCTTATTTAATCCGAGTTCTTCGCGCTTAAGGGCAATCATTTCCGCACTCATTCTTTCGACGGGGAAAGGGTCGCCGGGCATGATTCTAATCAAAACGAATAGCACGAACACGATTATAAACAGCGTCAACACTGACATTAGGATTCTTTTGACGATATATTTACTCATTTTAGTTTAACGTTTTTGAAAACTCGTTTAATGCCCGCGACGTGAAAATCAATTCCGTCAACGTTAGGAGCAATCAACACTGCATTGGCGTCAGTGAAAAGCGGCGCGATAACGGCGTTGTCGAGCAGAATTTTTTCGGCATCATACATGGCGTTCCAACGTGCGTCGTAATCTTCGGCAAGTGCGCCCGTCGAACAGTCGGAAATAATTTTGTCGTAATCGGGATTACTCCAATGTTCGGCAATCTCGCAACCGGAAGTAGTCCAAAGTGTCAAGAAAGTCATCGGGTCATCATAATCGGGAACCCAACCTGCCAACGCAATATCATAATTGTCGGAAGTGAGATTGCTGAAATATTCTGCCTTGGGCATGGGCTGAAGATTAATTTTCACGCCGGGCAAATTATCTTCGACTTGAGATTTAATCGCCTGAACAATTTTTGTATTGGCGTCGCCGTCATTGGAGAAAATTAAATTCAACTCAAAACTTTCCTTGCCGAGTTCAGATTTTGCTTTGCTCAAGAAATCTTTAGCCTTTTCAACGTTGAAGCCCACGACATCGGCGAATTTATTTTGGTCTTCGGCGAAAAATTTACCGGTCTTGGCATTGGGCGCGAAATCAATCGGCACGGCAGTATAAGTTGCCTTAGCACCGGTCATGACGAAATTGTTCACGAGGGATTCACGGTCAATGACGTTTGAAATTGCAAGGCGCAAGTTGGCATTGGAGAGTGCGCCCGCGTGATGATTTTTCGGGTCTTGATTGAAGGAAAGATAGCTAAGGCCGCCTGAAGAAAAAGTTCTCAAATTTTTGGCAAGGTCGGAGTCTTTTTTGACGTGCTCAACCTGATTGCCGGAAATGTTGACGACATTTAGTGTACCGTTCTTGAAGGAAGTCAAAGCGTTGTCGGAAGATGACACGACTTGATATTGGAAACCGTCAATCGCAATGTTAGCGGCGTTCCAGTAAGAATCATTTTTCTTGAGTTGGATATTTGCAGTGCCGGGAATGTAATTCGCGAGTATGAACGCGCCGTTAGACAGGAAAGTTTCAGGACTTGTGCCGTAACTGCCCGCGGCGAGAGAGTTATAAAATTTTTCGTTGATGGGGTAGAAAGTGGCGAAAGTCATCAGCGACGGGAAAAATGGAACCGGCGCATCAAGTTCAACAACAAAAGTTTTCGGGTCGGGAGCACTTACGCCCAAAGTTTTCGGATCAGCACCTTTGATAACGGCGTCGGCATTTTTCACGCAAGCAACGGTATTGCCCATGATGTAGGAATATTCCTGTGACATTTGGCAATGGCGTCGCCAGGCGAAAACAAAATCATCAGCAGTGACGGGATCGCCGTTAGCCCATTTAGCGTCGCGGAGGTGGAAAGTATAAGTCTTGCCGTCCGCCGAAACGTCAAAACTTTCAGCAATGGCGGGAATGGCTTTGCCGTCGGAGTCGAGTTGCATCAAGCCATCAATGCAATCGGCGATAGCTTCAAAAGATGCAACGTCGGTAGCTTGCGCGCTGTCGAGTGAAACAATATTTGAACCGAGCATGACGCTCAACTTAGAATCACTGCCCGCCGAATTATCACCGCCGCCGCAACCTGTAACAATCATGGTTACGAGCAGCAGTGCCGCCAGTAAAAATTTTTTCATCTTACAACACCATCCTCAATAAAAAAATGCTGATAATCTTTTTCGTCGTCCCAGCAATCACCGCCCCATAAAAATCCGTGAGCCTTGAAGAGTTTGCAACACAAGTCGTCAGCTTCAATCTTGTAGGAGAAAATTTTTGTTCGGTCTTCAAAGTCGGCAGAGTTGTCCGGCGCAATAATTTTTTTCCCGTCAACAGTCTTGATGTAAGGATTGTAAAGCGGGTTGATGTCGACAGCCAGCCCATATCCGTGCAGCGAAATTCTGTTTGTGAAGGACACGTAGCGGAAATTAAAACACGAAGAATTATTGTCGCGCATTGAAAGTTCGTCGTCAGCTTCGTACTCATCAATCAGCCGAATTTTTTCAATGGGATAATTCTCCGCGTAAAGTTTTTTGAAAATCTCAATCAGCGGTTGAGCAATTTTGACATTACAAATCAGCTCGCCTTCAAAAGTCGTGCCGCTCAAATCTTTGTGCAGGACGTGAAGATAGCGCAAGTCATCCAAGGGCAGCGGGCAATTTTTCTTGTAAGACTTTCCGTCGATTCGGGCAAAAATCTTTGAATCAATTTCTGCAGCGTAAAAAGTTTCGTCCAAAGTTCTCCCTCCCTGAAAATTTTCTGGTATAATATCAAACCGAATAAATCAATGTCAAGGAGATTGAGGCAATGACGGCGGAGCAGTTGGACGGCGAATTGGAAAAAATGATTGGCGATGAGGGAATCAAAGTACCGGGATTGGGCGTCATCATTTTCAAAGACGGCGCGGAAGTCTACTCAAAATTTCTCGGTCGCCGACGCATTGAACCGCCGAAATCCGTTACCCGTCACACGAGATTTAGGGCGGCTTCAGTCTCGAAAATGTTCACGGGATTTACTCTGCTGCAACTTTTTGAACGCGGGAAAATAAATCTTGATGCGGACGTAAGCGATTACCTCGGCTTTGAACTTCGCAACCCTAATTTCCCGCAAAAAAAAATAACCGCGCGGATGTTGGCAAGTCACACGTCATCTTTGCGCGACGGGAAAATTTACAGCTCGCCGCCCGATATCAGCGTTGAAGAATTTTTTCAGCCCGACGGAAGATTTTTTGAGGACGAAGCACATTTCTCGGAAGAGCCGCCCGAAAAATTTTTTTACTGTAACTTGAATTATGGCCTGCTCGGCACAATAATCGAAAAAGTGACGGGCAAGCGATTCGACATTTACCAGCGGGAAAATATTTTGACGCAGCTGGGGACAAAAGCTGATTATGTTCCCGCCAACCTCGATGCCGCAGAATTTGACCGGCTCGGCACGATTTATCAGAAAAAAAATCGCGAATGGGTTGGCACGATTGATGACTTTAAAGTTCAGCCCGCGAAAGATACTCTCAACCTGCAAAATCCCTACGCCGAAAAATTTTGCTGCAACTTCAACTTGAAGGATTATCGAGTTGGGACGAACGCGACAATTTTTTCACCTCAAGGCGGCTTGCGAATTTCTTTTGAGGAACTTGCGCACGTCTTGGAAATGCTCATCAACGGCGGCACTTATCGCGGCAGAAAAATTCTAAGCAGTGAATCATTTGCCGAAATGTTCAAGCCGCAATGGATTTTCGACGGCACGAACGGTGACACTTGCGGCGGCGCGATTTTATCTTACGGTCTTGGAGTTTACTTTATCGACGGCAATAGCACGGCGCGTGTTTGCAAGAATTTCGAGATAAATTTAGTCGGTCACACGGGCGAGGCGTTCGGAATGTTCGCGGGATTATTTTTTGTTCCGAACAGCAAAAGCGGCTTCGTTTACATGATGAACGGCACGGCGATTGATGAAGCTGATCCGAAAAGTCGCGGAGAGTTCAGCGCAAATTATATCTGGGAGGAAAAAATTATGGACGCCATCTGCAGATTTCTGAAAGGCTGAAATTTAGTCAGTGCGTTGAATTGTAATGACGGGCACGAGAACTTCTTCAAGAGTTGCGCCGCCATGAATTTCATTGCCCGTCGAGCCGCGTTGAGTGAATCGCGAGTAGTCGGCAAAAATAATTTTCCCGTCGAATTCAAGCGCAGTCGGGAAAATTTTTTCGTCATCAGGAAAGGAGTCGGCAAAACGTCCGCTTTTGTAGACGGTGCGATTTTCTGCGTCAATGACATTATCGAAGTCGGATTTGCGAGCGATTACAGCCAGTCGACTTGCGCCATGGTCTGAGCAGAGGATAATTTTTTTGAACGAGTTCAGCGCGAGCAAAATTTTTTCCTTGAGCAGGTCGAAGAAATTCAATTCGCTCAAAATATTTTCGGGATAGGGCGCAGTCTGATGTTTGAGGGTATCAAGGTCGAGAATATCGGCGGCAACATTTCTGCCTTGAAGAAAATCTTTGTTGAGTTCGGTGACGGAAGGAAGATTGCAGAATCCGACGCGATATTTGACGGAAAAATTTTCGCCGAGGGTGGCAAGGTCAGCGACAATGAAATTGAGATATTCAACGCCCATCCCGTCGACAAAAAAAATCGCGGCGTCGTCAGAATATTCCTCGCCCAGGATTTTATTTCGTGAATCGAAAATAAAGAAAGCACTTCCCTTTAGGCGGGCAAGCTCTTCGACGCGTTGAAAAAAATCCGCGGTGATAGTGTTCGTGATTTTAAGCCAACGATAGCGGCGGAAGTAATCGCGGTATTCTTCCGAGAAAATTTGAGTGTCGGACAAATATTTAGCCAGCGGCGGGAAAGTTTGATATAGGATTGGCAGCACCGTCGGGAGTTCATCGAAGGTGAATCTTTGCAAGAGTTTGAACAGAAAAATTTTCTCCGCCAGCGAGTTGCAGGTTAAAACTTTAAGCGCAAGGATTTAGATTTCTTTGCACAGCGGTAAACGTAGCCGACATTCATCAACTTGCAGTGGAGCCACAGTAACCATTGCTGAAAATCGTTGAGTTCACCGAAATTTTCTAAGACGTGCACATTAAACTTGTCGATTGCAAATTCTCGGTAAAAAGCTCGTTCAAAGGATCCGTCAACCGCAATCATCTGCGCCAATTTAATCCAATCATCGTCGCGCCCGAAAGTCGATTGAAAGTCTTTAGGCAAGGAAAATTTCTGCCGCAAGAGGTCGAAGGCGTCGACGAAAACTTTCACGTTGTCGAAAAAATTTTGTTCTCGAAGGAAGTCGGCGTTATCGGTGAACAAAGTCAGCTTCGATTCGGGCGCACTCTCAAAAAATTTCAGATAGGATTTGAAGCCGTCAACTTCGGGGAGTTCTCGATAAAATCGCAACGTCGGAGCGAGTATCGTCAAGGAAAAATCATCGCGGCTGCTTGACTTAGCCAGCAGGACGCAATTTTTTTTGCGAATGTCGGGACATTCTACTGAGTAGAATAAATTTTCAAAGCGGTACATTAGAAAGTAAATTCGGTGAGCGCAAGGCAGGTCGTTGTTCAGCCCGAAAAAATTTTCAATGGTCGGAACGGCTTGCCCCGGCTGAACTCGAAGATATTCGGAAAGTGGCAGGACGCAGGCATCATGAGTTAAATTTTTCAGGCGGCTGCGAAGTCGGCGCAGATTCGGAAAAGTATCGTCGATTGAGCAAAAATCTGACAGGAAGATAAATTCCGTACCGCGTTCCTCAAAAAATTTTTTCAGCGTTGTGAAGTCGGATAAGTTCTCAACGTTGATAAAGCGCGTCGGGAAAGGAATCTTGCGGTTGTCCTTGACCAGAAAATTTATCAACTCGTCGACAGAATCAAAGACCATCATGCCCGCCACCTCCGGAATTTTCCAAAATCCGCACGCCGAATAACATATCATGGGTTAAGTCGTCGAGATATTTTTTCGCCTCTTGAGCATTCATATCACGAATAATCTTGCGGACGGTTGGCAAGAATTTTTAGTATAATTTTTCTTCGCAAACGCACGGATGTGGACTTCGCAAATTTTTTTCTTTGTGAACCAAGAGTAAACGTCGGAGCCGGCATGTTTTCGCAAAATGGCTCGGAGGTTGTCATCATCGACGATTAAACGGAGGTCGCCGCAGAAATAACTTCAGAAGTCTTCACTGCATTTATCTTTTTTGGCAAGCGCGGTAATATTCATGCGGTTGATTTTTTTCAAGAGAGTCTTTAGCTGCGAGGAGAAATCTTCACGTGTCATAAAGAAAATTCCGGCGGGCATATCTTTGAAGACGGATTCGAGGATTTGCAAATCATGGACGCCATCAACAAAACTCGTCACGGCTTTTGCGAAGGTGTCGAATTGATTATCAAAAAATTTCTTGAACGGGCGCGCGTTACGCTTAACAATTTCAGCGGCAAGAGTGAAATCTGTGGCAGTGTGAAAAATGAGGCTGTTGAAGACTTTGCCGTTGAGCAACGAAAAAGCTTCATCATCAGAAATTTTGAGTCGCCGCAAGATTTTCCTAAACTCAGGGTGATTTTTCTTCAAGTGAATTTCCATGCCGGCCTTGAAATTCTTCGGGCGGAGAAGCTTTTTAAATTCGTCGACGATAGCGGGCGAAGTGTCGCAGATGTCAAAAATTTCGTTAGCAATTTTTGTAATGTCGCGACCGGGCGGCGGGTTAATGAATTCGCAAAAAAGATTCAGGGCGTCAACCAGCTCTGATTTGTAAGCGGTTGAATTTTTGTCATCAAGCAAATATGTCAGTATCCACAACGGGTAACGACTTTGAGCCAGCAGAGCTTTGATGCATTTTGAGGTGTCATCAATGGAATTGATATCTTCCTTGCGGAGATTGAAAATATCGGCGGTGAGCTTGCAAAATTTCAAGTGTTCGGCAGTTTGCTTGACGATAAAATTATCACGGGCTTGCGGCAAATTTTTAACGACCGCGACGATTAAACTGCATAGCCGCTCGCCAGTCAAAGAACTCGTATTACTGTTGTAATCGCGAAGATAAAAATTATTGTCGGCATAATCCTTGAGCAGCAGAGCCATAAGAAAAATCGAGCCGGGACATTTCATAAGCCCGACGGGAGGTTTTCGCAACTCGTCCCAGATTTCGCCGAAAGAAATTTCATTGTTATGGGCAAAACGCCCCGCAATGAGATTTTCCACGCGGGCTTTCATTTTTGAAATCGGGTGTGAAGGATCAGCCAGCCAATATTTTTCGCCGCCGGATTTGACTATCTGGCGTAAAGGTTCGCTCAAAAAATTTAGCCAACTGATATTTCCTCTGATTCGGTCATCACCAAAAGCGGCTTTGGCGACGTTTTCGGTAAGCCCGGTAGTCGAAAAAAGTTTTTCGTTCAAGGAAATTTCTTCGATACCGCCGCCAAAAAATTTCCCGTTAAGTTCGCGCAAGTATTTATGAAAATTCCCTTCACCGGAAATCGACACGGAATCTTTAGCCGAAGTCAAAACGCGAACACTTGAAACAGTGAGCTGGCGAATCCACTCGACGACCAGGTCAGCAGCATTCTTTTGAGCGAGCTTAACTTGACTAACCTGATTTTGTGAGTCTTTGAAGTACAATTCGCGGGCTTTGTTCTGCAAAAATTTTTCGTAGCGTTGAGCGGTAAAAGGAGTAGCGGAAAAGTCAGCAATGATCGCGTGTTTTGAAGATTTCGCGCGGATTTTTTCAATGGTCTGCTTAACTTTTCCCTGCTCCACTTCATCAGCGGCGAAGATAAAAAAAGTCGGGATTTTATTTACGGGTGTGGCGACAACTTGAGGCAATTGAAGAAATTTGGTCGGGGAGATGATTTGAATGTCGAGGCGGTACTTGAGAAAATCGGTCGGACGGAAAAATTTCGCGACGCCATAAGAATCGTCCTTGATGATATTGTCGAACGACTTGCGGGCGCGAACTTCTTCGAAGATTTTTTTCATGCGCGCGGGATCGATTTTAGTCGTAGCCATGATGTAATAGACATCGGCGGATTCTTCAAGGGCGGAGATGATGCCACGCTCAACGAAGAAATCTAGACATTGAGAAATATCGTTTTCAATCGAGGTGCCCGCGAAGCAAGCCGAAATATTTTTCTTGCTCGGACGCAGAAGAGCTGAAGATCCTTCCTGACTTTGAAAAACTTTCTGTTGAAGTGCGAAGAGAATCAGCAAGACTTTCAAGGCGCGGCGTTGAGAGTCGTTGCAAAAAGCAGAGTAGGTGTTGTAATGCCCCATGACCTCGCGAAAAATTTCATCAAGGTCGGAGTTATCCCGGTGAAAAAAATAATCCCAAAGATAATCAGCCGTGAGGAAAATTTCACTGCCCGCTTCACAATCGTGACTTTGAATGAAGCTAAAAAAATTATTGTCGGCCTCTTCCGAGATAAACTGGAACATGGTGCGTTGATTTGAGCTGACGGCTTGGGCGATAAATTTCAGGAGGTAGGTGGCGTAAGGATGAATCGGCAGAAGATTTTTCAGATCGTCAACTTTTACGGTAGGATCACGCGTTGCAATGAAATCGGCGGCATCACGCTTAACTTTTTCCCACAGCCCGGACGAAATTTTCTGCCACTCGCTTTTTTGAGCGGGGACAATCTCAAAAGCCTGCGCCATAAGCTCAAAGGCAGTATTTTTTTCGAGTTCGATAGAGGCAATTTTGAATCGCGCGGCAATAATTTTCCGCAAGGTGTCATCAGTGATGAGTTGATTCGAGTCGCCGTGAGTGATGAGAAAAAAATAAAAGTTGAGTTCGGGCGCACGTTGGGCAAGCTCTTGCAATCCGGTAATGTTATTGAAATTGTTGCGAAAGTATTCGGTGAACTCATCCCAAATAAAAAAAATGGCGTAAAGATTATTTTTCGTGCGAACGTCGCGAAGCCAGTTAATCACATCATTGACGGACATCGACCAGTTATAAGACTCGCTTTCCGCAACGTCGGCGATAACTTCAAGCAAGTCAAGCTTTTCTTGAGCGTCGAGAGTTTCCAAATCCTCAATGACTTCTCGCGGCGAAGAGTAGTCCAAGAACCGTGCCCGATATTTTTGAAAGCGGCCTTAAAATTGAAAGTCGAGTCGGGATCTTTAATTGTAGCCAGAACTTTTTCGAGAATACTGGCCGCGCCGGTGTAAGTGTAGCCGTTATCGCGCAAAGAAATCTTAACTGCCTCAATGATGGCGTTGAAAAGTTTATTCTGTGAATTGATGCCCGAAGATGAACTTTGGTGAACCACGAGGATTTTTCCCTTATCTCGAAGAGCGGCGACGCGTGGTATAAGTGAATCCATTTCATGATGGCGGAAATATTTTTCGACTTCGAAGAAATCGTCTTCAAAGATATGCTTGATGACGAAAGACGCAAAAGTTTTACCTGTGCCGTAACTGCCGTTGATCCAAATGGGACGATCTTTTGCGGCGGAAGCCTTTTCGAGAGTTTCGACCGTCAAGGTAAGAATATTTTTGAAGCTTTCATGCGGGTAAAAGGATTTCCAGCGTTCGGGATGAGATTTATCGCTGGCAAAAGAAAAAACCGGTATGAAGTCTTCTTCAACCTTGATATATTCTTTGTACAGCATATTTAATCTTCACCTCGATTATAGAATTTGAATTACATCAGCCGAAGACAGCTTCTCATTCAAAAAAATATTTTCCATAAAGCCCTTGTTGAAATTCACGCGGATAAAATCCGGCCGATCATTTGCAAGCCCTTGAAGAATCGGACGCAAGTCGTCAGCGTTAAGCCCGAACAAAATTTTAGGGCTAAGTGTCTCGCGGGACTCGCAGTCGTCAAGCAATTCAGTCAAGGTGAAACTGTGAAGGCGGTCACTATGCTCGGCAAAAAGGTAGAGACTGTAGAGAATGACTAGCGGTTCAGGATATGGCCAGGGAGTTCGAGTGATAGAAATGACTTGATTGCCTTTGAGTTTGCAAATCCCTTGACCGAGTTTTTCACCGATAGGCGAATATCGCAGGGTACCCTTTAAGGCGGTCAGAGCATTTCTTATAGTCCGCGGGCTTCGAGAACTGTCGAGAGTCTTAAGCCAAAAGGCATTGTCAATTTCCAAGTAGAACGGAGCCTTTTTGACGAACAAGTTAATCAGTGACTAGTTATAAGCTGCATTAATCCAGAAGACGCCCCACAGCTTAACACTTTCAGCCCCCAATGCCGCGAACTTATCAAAAAAAATCGTAGTCTTTCGTTGCCCGTCGAATAAACCGACATCCTTGCCCCAATGAAAAAACTGTCCTGCTTTGGCTTCTGACCGATATTTTTTATGGCTTCGGGATTTTCAAAGAGAATTTTAATCCACTCAGTGCGCAGCCCGAAAGTATTGTAAGAGCTGAAAACCGTAGTAGTCACTGTGTAAAATTTCCTCCCATAGCTAAAAAATCATCGCGCAGAAAATCAATTTTGTGACACTTCAAGCGACTCGGTGTCGAGAAATTTTGGAAGTTTACCATCGCACAATCCTCGTTTCATCAGCCAAAGCAACAATTTTTTTTCGGAGGAGAACGGATGACGCTCATGTTCAGCGCGCACAATTTTCAGCAGAAACGATTTGAAATTGTCCTTAGCAAACTTCGCCGCCAAGAAAATGGCCAATGAGGACTCGACGATTTTTGAAGGCGCGCGAACAGTGACGATTGACTTAGGCGACAGAGCGGCGACACCTTCCAGCAGAAAGGCATTCCACGAAATGTTCAACTGGGGCAACCACTCGTAGTCATCGAAATTTTTTGCGGAGAGCCATCCACCATTTCTTTTAATTCCCCATTGAATGCTTTTGAAAACCGCCGCGACGGTTTCTCCATTAACGCCGATAGTTTCAGGGCGGCGAAGATTAGACTTGTCGGCGCGGATAAACGACGGACGAAGCGTGTTAATCAAATTCATTTTAGACGAGTAGTTGATATTACGCTCTTTGCAAATGCTAACGAGGTCATCGATTTCAATTTCAGTCGTTTTTTCCAAAAGGTTAAGTAGCATTTTTCGCGAGGACACATCTTTAATCGGGTTGGTTGAAATGACCGACCGCGTAAAGTAGAAATTATTGCGGAACTCGGCTTTAAGTAAGGAAAACAGTTGCTCAGAGTCTTTAATGTTGTTGCGTGACAGAAACGGGGCGAAATACTCAAGAAATAATTCAAACAGACTTTGTGCGTTCAGAGGTCGGGAACAAACTTTGCGGAGAAACTTTTCAATCTTAGATTTTTCACGCTCAACAAAGATTTGCGCAGGTGGACTATAAGATAACTCGGCTTGAAGGTTGAGCAAAAATTTTAATCGGTCAATATCTTCCGGCGCGCAGAAACTTTTTGCAGTGAAGGAAAGAAAATCATCGTCGGTGAGTTGATTGACGAACATTTTGCCGGATCTCTCACAGTATGTTGAAAAGGTCGAATACTGCCCCAGTAGACTACTTGAGATCAACTTTTGAGCTTGCAAAATATTCACCACCTTTGACCGACTAAATTTTAATTTGTATTATATCACATCAATTTGATTTTGTCCTAAAAAATTTTAAGGGACAAAAAAATATAAACGTTGCTGCCTAAGATGGCATTTGTAGTATAAAGATAAAAAAAGTACTACAAATTTTTTTCGCGTCTCTACTTACATTTACAGTAACATGTAATATTGTAGTACAAGTAGTGCACACTTATTCACTTGACAAAAAACCCTCCCCGTGCTCCTGCAAAACAGTGATAGAAGATATATCATTTATACATGCCAAACAGCCCGTAAACTGAAAGTCACGAGCTATAACTATTTTCCCTGTCTTTAATCAACCGTATAAAAATAATGTATATACAAAAACGTTAAATCAATCAAGCAAGCTCTTCAAAGCTGTACCCATCATCCTCAAAAGTAGTCCCCTCGTCAGCATAACACTCCTCATGAAAGTCGGCAGGAGAATCTGAATTAAAATCGTTAGCAGGCAAATTTTCGCAAATATCGGAAAATTATCCACGGAATCAGGTTCATCCCCCGCCTTAATCTTAAAGGCCGGACAAGGAATTCGATAGCAATTAACGTTCAACTGCCCAATACGCTTTTGGACGAAAGCCAACGGTCTCCGGTAGTGACGCTTTACCACGGTGCTTGCGATAAAAAACTTTGAGTCGACTAAATCGGCGACAAGCTTTCTATAATCAAATTGTTCAAGTTTACACGCTTTTTTGACGGTGCCGACGATTATATAATAAAAACCGTCCGAACCGTCGAACTTACCATAAACCACGGGCATTTTACTAATTTCGGTATCGACGTTCACAAAACGGCTCTGATTTTTTACGATGAAATTACGCATGACCGATTCCTCGAGCTGAACATCCGCAATCTCGACACGTGAGGGAATGAACGAAAAAATTTCTATTGAGTTACTAATAGAATTATTCCATATATCTTCTTCGGCATTAGAATCTCCGAAAAGAGCAACATTGAGTAAATAATCTGTAATAGTGACAATCGCCACATAACGTCGATGCTCTTCCAAGATGTTTGGAAAATCTTTGTTGAAAGATCTGACAAGCTCGATATAAAGATCATTCAACTTCGATACTCCCAATCTACGAATTTCATCAATCACAAGCGGCAAGGCGAACCCGTAATTATATTTAACCTTATCACGAATTTTCTTGCAAATATTACTGGGGATGACCTTATCCGAGGTTGAAAGGGTGAGTAAACGCGTGTATACACCACCAGTCACGTTGACGGGCAACAGCTGCGTTTCGCCCGTCATGATTGAAATCGTCCGCCAGTCCGGAATTTTATTCAACGTCGAATCCTTATTGAGTTTTGTGTGCCCGATGCCGTTAGCCAACGCGTAAACAAGGAGATCCAACTGCTTGCGGATCCGCGAGTCGGCAACCTGCTTCTCGTCGATGAAAAAGGGGTAGTCGTTGAACTCGCACGCCTCGACCGCCAATCCGTTCTTTGTTGTGTCGAAACTACGGATAACTTTTTCATCGACGATCGCCGAGGAGCCCAAGTACAACGTTGTTGTTTTGCCTGCACAGGTAGGGTCGTTGACATAGAGGAGAAAAATTCGTTCCCCTAAAATCTTGAGCAAGGGCGTTGTACCGGATGCCGCTGACATAAATCGTGCGATGGGAAAACGAAGCGCGAATTAAAGTCGCCGACTGACCTTAACGACTCCGCGAACAAACTTTGCGAATCGATTTTAGTATTAACTTTCTTTTCATCATCCGATGTCGAGCAATTAATGCGCGGGTCGATAAAATAATCAATGCCGTTAAATCTATGCCAACCGCAGCGCGACACGGTATAAGTCGTTTGAAACCCGATATCGTTCTCGGAATTCAAGGTGTCCAAAAAGTTAACCAATGCCACGGCGTTTGAACTCGTGACGGGGAAACCGTAATCCGACAATTCAACGATTTTGCGTGAACTGGTGGTGAATGAAATCGGAACCAGAGGAATACTCTTCCACTTGCCTTTTCTGTTTATGTAGGAAAGAACGACTTTAAACTTTTTCGACTCCGTGTCAAAGAATTTTTCAGAAATCGCGACGGGACGTCTGCAAACCGGAATGACCTTCGAGCCCTTGAGAAGCTCAACGCCGCCATCAATAGAAATCCTATAACCTTCGGGCAGAAAAACCCCGTCGTAAATTTTTTGATTAGAGGTAAAATTTATGGCATCAATTCTGAATTGTATACGCTTTGACAACTTTTAATATTTGCGACACGCTCTTTGACTAGTGCCATCCATTCGGTGATTGAAACCTTCTTGTCCTTGGTAGTGCGATTAAAATGGTTCAACGAACTTTTAAAGCTCACAAACGTTTTCGAGTCGAAGAGGTTCACGAGGGCAGCCGCTGTGATAAAATCGTCGCTTAACACCATGTCGGAGTTGAAATCCTTAATTTTTTCCAAGAACTCGACGGAAACTCTTCTGTCAGAAGAAAAATCTTTTAACGACTTTTTAACTTCTTGCAATTCAGCCTGCAAAGCCTTCATCTTGGTGGTAAAAGGTGGAGTCGAATTTCCCTGCGTTGTCGAAGTGTCAGCCGAAGAATCCGCCGCATCGCCCTGCGCGGCAAATGATTTTAATTTTAAACGAATTGAATATTTTCTACTTTTTCCTGTCGGGATGAAGTTCATAGTATTCCTTTTGAACCGCCTTCTCATCGTAGCCGCCTTGCGTTGCCCAATGGTAAAGTGATTCGATACTCATGCCGTTTGATCAAGCCCCAAAATGTTGCCACTTTTTATCACACTCGCCGGGCTTATACTCTGGTTGAGTGTTGCTCCACGAATTCCAATCAGAGCAAAACACTCCCTCACTGTATAAAGCGAAGTCAACTCCGATCCATTTCTCGTATTCGCCTTTGCAAACGTTTATATGCTCAAGCATCCGCTTAATCCGAAATTCTTTCAAGTCAGGATCATCGTTGAATTCATGCGGCGTATACTTTCGCGAAATTTTTATAGCGGGCAATGATCTTTTCCTCGGGGCGGATTCCAGAGCACTATTAAAATCTTTTACGGTATCTCTTCTGTCCGAACCTTTGTGCGCAATAAAAGGATTGAGGCGATAGGTTTTGAATTTACCTGCGGGTGGTCCCTCGATTATGATTCCCAATTCTTTTAACTTCTTCATTGCCCGTGACACATTAACAGGTTGCATAGAAAGAAAATCAGCGATTTCTTGTCTGCTGATACGAAGAAAGTTTTCAAAGTCGAGACGATTGAAAAGTGCGAAAAGCACGCTGTATTGTTCGCCGGTTAAACGTTGCTGAGCAAGCCAGCCTGCAGGATTCTGATACAAGGCAATCCACCCCGTTCCCAGATTTTTGGACTTGAGCGGAAAACAACCTTTAATTTGTCCGCTCTTTTTATCCGTTACCAAAAAATTTTTTCAAGAATTTTTTTCATTCTTTGATTCTAGAGCACTA